>CAJFNH010000184.1 GCA_904394195.1 Candidatus Gallimonas caecicola | reverse complement strand
CAGATAAAACTTTCAAGGATCAGACCGAACAGGATGTACTGTCCGTTATTGCGCAGAAAACGAAAAATTTTGCCGCGACGCCTGTTGACCGCGTCCAGGATGCGGAAGCCGTCAAGCGGATAGAGCGGGAGAAGATTGAACACAAAAAAGCTCAGACTATAGGCAAAGACCAGATAGAAAAAATCCTCAAAAAGCAACGTGAGGAAGGGAACTTCCGGCATGTAAAACAATATCACAAGATAGAGCGGATAGACGAGCAGAGCCGTAAGATAGTTCATGACAATGCCCGCACATGCCGTCAATCCAAGTCCCAGGCGGTATTTGCGGAAGTTATCCGGATTGATAGCGACCGGCTTTGCCCAACCGAACCCGACAAACGTAAAACAAAGAAGTCCCACCAGATCGTAATGGCGCAGAGGATTGAGGGAAAGCCGTCCGCTCCACTTGGGCGTCGGGTCTCCGCACTTGTATGCAACATATGCGTGCGCAAATTCGTGCAGCGTCAGTACAATGATAACGGCGCAGAAACTCGCAAGAAGCTCAATAAGGTAATCAACCATGTCCCTATATTATAGCGGATTTTCCGCAAAATAGCAAGAAATTGTTTGCGGCAGAACAAAATTTGGTTTCCCCGCCGCTTGCCATCCGCGATATTCGTATCGCATCCGCCTGCGGCCACGTTTTTGCATTCAGTGCAGAGAGGATCTGCTATGATCTGAGGCGTTCGGGAATAACGTCGTTGCGGACAATGTCCTCATAGGACTGCGGCCTGACGATATATTCTGCCTTTCCGCCTTTGACGAGCACGACCGGCGGAATCAAATTGCGGTTATAGTTGGAAGCCATCGAATAATTGTAGGCGCCTGTCGAGAGCACTGCAAGGATATCTCCGCTCCTGGCCTTGGGAAGTTCGAAGTCCAAACCGATGAGGTCGCCGCTTTCACAGCACTTTCCCGCGATCGCCACAAGCTCTTCGGGCGCTTCGGTTGCCCGGTTTGCAAGTACCGCCGTGTATTTGCTCTGATAGAGTGCATAGCGCGGGTTATCGAACATCCCGCCGTCCACCGCAATATATTTGCGGATGCCGGGGATCTCCTTGATCGCGCCCACGGTGTAAAGGGTGATCCCCGCCTCGCCGACGATGGAGCGCCCGGGCTCCAGGTAGACATAAGGACGGCGCAATCCAAGCTTCTCACAGCCCTCTTTCACGGTATTCAAAAGTGCGCGCAGATAGGCAGCATAGCCATCTGTCCCGATCATTGCATCGCCCTCGGCATACCAGATGCCGAAGCCGCCCCCCATATTGAGCGCTTCCGCCTCAAAACCGAGCTTGGCTTTCATCTGCGCCATAAAGGCAAGATTTTTTTCCACGGCAAGTACAAAGGACCGTTTTTCAAAAATCTGCGAGCCGATATGGCAATGATATCCCTTCAGATGCAGGTGCGGCTTGGAGAGCACATAGGCTGTCATTTCCTCGGCCGCGCCGTTCGCTACCGAAAAGCCGAATTTGGAATCCGGAGTAGCGGTCTGTACATACGCGTGCGTGTGCGCTTCAACGCCGGGATTGATGCGGATCAGAACGTCCTGCACGATCCCGCGCGAAGCGGCTTCGCGCTCAATGAGATCGGCTTCGGAATGTGCATCAATAACGATCATACCGACGCCACAATCGAGCGCCCCACAGATCTCGTGCGGCAGTTTATTATTGCCATGAAGCGTCATTTTCTTCGCTGGGAAACCCGCCTGCAAGGCAGTATATAATTCACCGCCCGAAACAACGTCCACGCCGATATTTTCCTGTCCGGCAATCGCATAGATCGCTTTACAGGAAAAAGCCTTGGAGGCATAGAGTACAAGACCGTTTCCGTCGTATTCCTCTGCAATGGTATCACGGTAGACGCGCATCATGCGGCGGATATACTCTTCATCCAGAACATAGAGCGGAGTGCCGAATTGCTGCGCCAGATCAACGCAGTCCGCACCGCCGATCTCAAGGTGACCTGCATGATTGATTTTTAAAGTATCTCTTGTATGAATCATGCTTCGATTATACCACATTTTGTGGGGTCGGTCAAATAAAATAAGACATAGCATTGTGGAAATACAATACTATGTCTGTCATATTACTATTCAAAATGCAATAATTAAACGATATTCCAATGGCGAGCGTTTTCGCGGTAAGCCTCCCACCATGCGAATCGTTGCGCTTCGCCGCAGGCGACCAGGTCAGTGCGCATGACTTCTACGCCGTCACGCAGCAACACCGCATAACCGATCGTTTCCCCTTTCGAAACCGGCGCTGTAAGCGCATCCTCAAGTTCATAGTGTAACGTGTAATCTTCTTCCATGCCGCGTCTGCGCAAGACACAGAGCGGGCTGCTCGCAGCGATCTTCATGCTCCGTACCTCGCTTCCGCGCACGGAAATTTCATCTTCCAACGGCTCGCCTGCCGCAAGGTAGGTCTTGCTTTCGAAATTCTGAAAAGCATAATCAAAGAGTGAGGTGGTTGCCTCAAACCGCGCCTTTGAATCGGAGGAGCCGATCACTACGGCGATCACGCGCATCTCCGCCCTTTTGGCAGATGCGGCAAGGCAGAAACCTGCCTCATTTGTAAATCCCGTTTTGCCGCCGTCGCAGCCGTCATATTGACGGATCAGCTTGTTCGTATTGGTCATCTGCGTCGTCCTTCCGTCCGGATGGAGAAAGTCCTCAAGGCGGATGCGCGCATATTCATGATATTTTTCATGTCTGATTAACTCACGCAGCATGAGCGCCACATCTTTTGCGCAGGAATACTGCGGCTCTTTGGGAAGCCCCGTACAGTTTGCAAACAGCGTGTTTTCCGCACCGAGCTCCTTGGCGCGCGCATTCATCCTCTCGCAGAAAGCCTCTTCGCTTCCGGCAAGCCGTTC
>CAJFNH010000183.1 GCA_904394195.1 Candidatus Gallimonas caecicola | reverse complement strand
CAGTTCATTATAGATGACGTTCTCCATGATATGGGTGTATTCCTGCTGTCTGAATGAAAGCCGAGCATTTCGCAGCCCCATATCTACAAAGTAATACTTTGCCGGTGTGTTGATATATTTTTTTCCTTTTATGTCAAATCGCAATGTCTTTTCAATCAAAAATGCATCCTGCAAATAGCTGAGATATGCCGAAATAGTGTTTGCGGAAAGCTTTACTTTTTTTGTACTTGCAAACGTATTGGAAAGTTTCAAAGGATTGGTGAGCGAGCCGATAGATGAGGCAAGAATATCGGTAAGTTCGTTGATCTCTACATTGCCACGCAGGTGATTGCGGTTTATGATGTCGGCGAGATAGGTGGTTTCAAACAAATTGGTAAGATATCTGGCCTTATCTTTCTGCGTCTGCATGGAAAGGCAGAGCGGCATACCGCCGTAATTGCAGAACATCAGCCAAGCATTATTAAAATCTCCGCCGTATGCCGAATAGAACTCCGAAAAATTCAAAGGATAGACGCGAATTTCATCTCCTCTGCCGCGGAACTCCGTGACAACGTCGGATGAGAGGAATTTTGAGTTGCTGCCGGTAACATAGACATCGGCATTAGGGATATGCATGAATCCGTTTACGACGCTTTCAAAGTCTTTTACAAGCTGAATTTCGTCGAGCAGGATGCAATAATCGCCGTTGTCCGTAATCAAACCTTTAACATGGCGGTATAATTCATCGGGATCGAGCAAATGTTTATTCCCATAGTCATCCAAAGCAATGGAAATGATATGGTCGTCTTTGATGTCGCTATCAATCAAGTGGTCGCGAAACAACTTAAAAAGAAGATAGGATTTGCCGCACCTTCTCACACCCGTAACGATTTTTACTAATCCGTTTTTTCTATGTTGTATGAGTTTGTTAAGATAATAGTCGCGTTTGATCTCCATAACACGCTCCATTAGATTCTTTAGCAATATGATAGCATGTTCTTAAATCGAAGTCAATATGTTATTGAGAATTTTTGTAGATAATATGAATTATTTTAATCATGGAATATACCATAAAATTTTATACTTGATACGTAGTGCTCTTTGGCACCGTGGGGGGTATGTCAATAGGGGGAGAAAAATTATTTTCAGAACGCCTGCATCCTCTTTTTTGTCTGCTCTGCATAATTTTGCAAAAAGCGGCGCAAGGTATTCGCAGGAGGACAGTATGAAGAAAGGTTTGATGGTCGGCGTGATGGCGCTCGCGCTTGCAGGTAGCGTGGCGGCGGGCACCCTTGCGCTCGCTTCCGCGCAGGAGCCGGCGGCCCTGGAGCTCGCCGTCGCCCCGGCGGCGGTCCTGCGGCAGGGCAGTTCGGGCGGCGAGGTCAAAGAAGTGCAGCGCCGTCTCAAAAATTGGGGGTACTATTCGGGAGCGGTGGACGGCATCTTCGGCGCCGCCACCAAAAAGGCGGTCGTCCGGTTTCAGCAAAAGAACGGTCTGACGGCGGACGGCATCGTGGGCAAAGCGACATACAAGGCGCTGGGCATGAACGATTCCTACAACGCGCTGAACGGCTCGGGCAGCTCGGGCAGTTCGGGCGGCGTGAACGGCTATACCTCGTCCGACGTCTATCTGATGGCGAAGGCCATCTATGCCGAGGGCAGAGGGGAGAGCTATACGGGGCAGGTCGCCATCGGCGCAGTCATCATGAACCGCGTCAAGAGCCCGCAGTTCCCCAACACCATCGCGGGCGTCATCTATCAGAAGGGCGCCTTCACGGCTGTGGACGACGGGCAGATCAACCTCGAGCCCAACGACACGGCTTACCGCGCGGCGCGCGACGCCATGAACGGCTGGGATCCCACCTACGGGTGCCTGTACTATTACAACCCCGCCGTGGCGACCAGTTCGTGGATCTTTACCCGTCAGACGGTCACGGTCATCGGAAAGCACGTCTTTGCGATTTAAGGAGGAGATAAGGTATGGAAAAGAAGATCGGGAAAAATGTATCGAGCGGCGCCGAAAAGGTGGAATCGGTGACGGGAAAGAACAAGAAGGCGCCCGGCGTGCAAAAGAGCGCCGCGCAGGCAGCCCGCGAACAGGCGCAGGTAGCCGAACGCGAGGCGGCGGACGCAAGGTTTGAAGCGGCAAAGGCGCGTTCGGCAAAAAAAGAAGCTTCCCGCATGCAGACGGCACAGGCAAAACAGAAAAAGATGCAGGCAAAGCTGGAGGAAAAAAACAAGCGCCTTGAGGCGCGCGCCGCGCGCAAGAGCGTGCGCGCCGAAAAGAAGGCGGCAAAGGCGGCGCGCCGCGTGATGATCGCCTCCGAGAGCGCAGCGGAAAAAAAGGCGCGCCTTGCGCGCGAAAAGCGGGAACGTCTTGCCCAAAAGCGGCAGCGCAGCGAAGCGCGTGAGCGGGCAGTGCGCGAAAAGCAGGAAGCAAGAAAGAAGGCGCAGCAAAAGCGCGCGGCCTCCCGCGCAAAGAAGCGCGAGCAAAAGGGGAGCGGCAAACGGCGCGCGCCCGGCATCGGCGGCTGGATCGCGGCGGTATCCGTTCTGGGAGCGGCGTGCCTTGCCCTTGCCGCCGTCGTCACCGTCGGCTCCTTCCGCATGAGCGATATGGCGATGCGCTCGGCAAATGGCTACCGCGCAACGCTCTATGAGCTCGTTTCGGTGTCCGAGGACATGGACGACAACTTTGCCAAGCTGCGCGTCTCTTCGGGCACAGGCGAACAGCGCACGCTGCTCACGCAGATCCTGGTGGACGCCGCGCTCATGGAGAGCGCCATCGAAAAGATCCCCGTGGACGCGGCAACGGGCACGGATATCTCTTCCTTCGTCAACCGCACGGGCATGAGCGCGCGCAGGATGCTTGCCGGGCTCTCCGCGGGCGGCACGTTGGATGAGCGCGAGCAAAAGCTCATTGCCTATCTGTACGAAACGAACGCAAAGCTGTGTTCCGAGCTCAACGATCTTGCCCTGCACACCTCTGCCGAGGAACTTGCGGCATTCTTTGAAGGCGCGGAAAACGGCGTTGGAGGCCGTTTTTCCGAGATCGGGCAGGGGGCTGCAAAGCGCCCCGAAGAGATCGGTGACGCGCCCTTTGCGGGCGAGGGGAACGTGGGCGACAACGCCATTGAAAACGCCACCGAAATAAGCGCGGCGGACGCAGAGGAGAAGGTGCGCGGCTATTTCGAAGGCTACCATATCGCCGACGTGCGCATGACGGGCGAGACGGCGGCGCGCGACTTCAGGGCGTATAACTTTGTGCTGACGGACGAAAACGGTACCGAAATTTTTGCGCAGGTCACCAAAAAGGCCGGGAAGCTCGCCTTCTTTGACAGTTACGAAGTATGCACGCAGAAGAATTTCTCTCTGGAGAACTGCGACTCCCTCGCACAGGAATATCTGGCGGGGCTGGGCTATACGCAGCTCGTGCCCGTCTGGTTCTCCGATGCGGGCAACGTCGCCTCCATCACCTATGTTGCGGATATCGGCGGCGTGCGCGCCTACACGGATATGATCCGCGTGCGGGTGTGCGAGGAAAAGGGGCGCGTGATCGGCATGGACGCGCACGCCTACCTGGTCAATCACCACGGCAA
>CAJFNH010000182.1 GCA_904394195.1 Candidatus Gallimonas caecicola | reverse complement strand
GCTCCTTTTGGGAACGGTGTGCGCGATTCCGCCGCAAACAACCGATGCGCAAGCCGCCGTAACGGCGCAGAGCGAGCCCGCCGTGCTCACGCGGGAGAACGCCTCCCTCTTCCTGCCCGAAAGTTACGAGCAGTACCTTTCGCTACAGACGCCGGCGGACGTCGCTTTTTCTGACAGATACATCGCCGTTGCCGACGGGAACACGCTGTATCTGAGCGAACGAGGCGAAAATGCCGCCTATACCTCTTACACGGCAAGTGCGGCGATCGCCAAGATCCAGTTCGCAGACGAACGGCTGTACTTCACCGTGCGCGGCACCTCCAATTCCTTCTGGTATTACGATACGTCCACGCAGACGGCACAGCAGATCGGCTCACTCAACTGTTCCACCTTTCTCATTGTGGACGGCACGCTCTATACCGCCGTCATTGCCGCCAACCAGATGACGCTCGCACGGCGCAGCCTGGATGCGCTGGAGAGCGAAGGCGTCTCACTCGGCACCCTCTCCACGGGCACCGAGCCATGGCTCACCTGGGCGAACGGCACGCTCTACTGCGTGGTGGGCGGCACCATTTACCGTCCCAATGCAAGCGGTCTGTTTGACGACGAGAGCGGTTACTATATCTCCGACTTTTCCCAGAGCAGCGGCATTTCCTCCGTCTGCTCGGACGGCTCCGATCTCTACTTTTCCTCCTCGGCGGGCTTCTTCCGCAGGGCCCCGGGCAAAAGCGCCTCCCCCGTTCTCCTCTCCTCTGACGCGCAGCTTTGCGGCGTCTCGGCGCTCAACTACGAGAACGGCATGTTCTACTGCATCTCGGGCAGGAGCGTGCACGAGATCGCCGTAACGGACACTTCCGCCGCCTTTACGGAATATGAGATCGCTTCCGCCTCCGCTTCCGTCAACCGTCTCTCGGCGGCTTCGGATACGGCGCGCGCCGGCAACCTGCTGGTCACTGCGGACACGGGAAATTCCCGCGTGACCGTCTATGACCTGTCCACGGGAGAATTTGACGCCATCGCCTGCGAAGGGGCGCCCACCCTCGTTGCGACCGACGGCGAAACGATCGCCTGCGCGGCAGGCTCGCAGGTCTATACCTGCAGTTATGCGGCGGGAGAAACCGCCTTCACCTCGGCGGGTTTATCGGGCGCGACCATTGCGGGACTTGCCGTGTTATACGGCGAGACCTGCTACGTCAAGACAAACGGAACGCGTGGCATCGTGGGAGCGGGCTCGGCGGAAGCGGACGGCGTCACCCCAACAGGGCTTGCCTGCGACCTGTACGGCAACCTTTACGTCTCGTACGCAAACAGCAATGCCCGCGTCTTTACGGAAGAAGAATTTGTTGCGACCGGCACGGGAACAGACCTGGGCTTTGCCGCCGCAGAGGACGCAACGTCGCTGCGCGCCGACTTTGAAGGCAATCTCTATTACCTCTCGGGCGGAGCCCTCTGCAAGAACGGTGAGCCGTTCGCCTCCGTCGACGGAAGCGATTTTGTGTACGGCGCCGGCAGCGCGCAGCCCCTCTCCTTTGCGCTCGGCTACGAGGATGACGCGGTCTACTTCAACTTCGGCGACTACGTCGTCGTCAGCCATGCAAGTACGGAAGCGGAAAACGGCCCGCTCGCAGGCATCCCCACGCTGGGCGAGATCGCCGAAGACGGTGCAAGACAGACGACGTTTTCCCTGCATGAGGCGCAAGGGCTGCTCGTCACCGTTGCCGCGCGCTCGGTGGGCGTGGATACCGACCTTGCCGCCTTCCGCGCCTCCGACAGCGCCTATTTCCCCTACTGCGGCTATTCCCGTTCCCGGGACGAACAGCAGGGCCTTCTGCTCGCCTCCACTTCAGAGGAAGCGGGCGGATATTCCCTCGTCGTATTCCCCGAAGAGGACGGCTCCTACACGGCGCGCCTTTACAAGGCTGCGTCCGTCTCGCCCGTCGAAAGCACCTGGCGCGAAGAAAGCGGCGTGCGCTGGCTCTCCAATGCCGTTTGTCTTTCCTATGCGCCCTGTCTCGAGCCCTCGCCTGCCGAAGGGCTCCCCTCGCTGGCGGCGCAGCAGCTCACGCGCGGGGCATGCGTCACCGTCCTCGGTTCCTTCACGGCGCCCGACCGCGAATATACCCTCGTCGAATATGCCGGCGAAGCGCGCGAAGCGGTACGCGGCTGGGTCCCCACGGCATACCTTTCCGAAGTTTCGCCCGGGCTCACCCTCGGCGAGGACTACACCCTTGCCTATCTGAAATCGGACGAAGAGGGCATCGCGTTCACTGCGGCGGACGGCTCACAGATGACCGTCACGCAGCGCGTGCAGGTGCGCCTTTATGACAACGGCGACGGCACCTATACCGCCCGCCT
>CAJFNH010000181.1 GCA_904394195.1 Candidatus Gallimonas caecicola | reverse complement strand
TGTGAGGATTTTCTGCGCGGCATTGAAACGCGCACGAGCGTGCTTACCCGGCTCAACTACGTCTATGATCTGCGTATTTTTTTCGATTTTCTTGTAAGGAAGAAATTCCGCGGAAAGGCTGTTCCTGAATTGACTCTGGAAGATATGGAACAAGTGACCGATACGGATATCGAAATTTTTTTAAGCTATCTTTCAAACTATGTTTATGACGGGAAACGGCTCTCCTGCGATGAGCGGGCCAAAGCGCGCAAGCTTTCCACCGTCCGGTCGATGTTCAAATATTTCTTCAATAAGGGGCTGATCGAAGTCAACCATACAGCAAAAGTCTCTACTCCGAAATTGCACGAAAAAGAGATCATCCGCCTGGAGAGCGATGAGGTCTCCTCTCTGCTCGATACGGCAGAATACGGCGACGGTCTTTCGCGACATGCAAGCGGCTACCATGAAAAAACGAAAGTGCGTGACTGCGCGATCCTGACGCTCTTTCTCGGTACCGGAATCCGTATTTCCGAGCTTGTCGGTTTGAACAACGAGAGCATAGATTTTTCCAATCGTTCCTTTGTTGTCACGCGCAAAGGCGGCAATCACGCCATTCTCTATTTTTCTGAAGAAGTCGGCGATGCGCTCGGCGCTTATCTTGCGCAGAAGGAGAACGATCCGCGCGTCCCGCCGGACGAGCATGCACTCTTTCTTTCCTTGCAGTATAAGCGTATTTCAGTGCGTGCGGTAGAAAATCTCGTCAAAAAATACGCCAAAATCGTCTCCCCTCTCAAAAAAATCACCCCGCACAAGCTGCGTTCCACCTATGGTACGGCGCTTTATCGCGAGACAGGCGATATCTATATCGTTGCGGACGTTCTTGGCCACCGCGACGTCAATACGACGCGCAAGCACTATGCAGCCATCACGGAGGACCACCGCCGCTCCGTTGCGGATGCAGTCAAACTGCACCGTTCGGAGGACGAGCGATGACCTGCGAGAACGTCTATATCGTGCAGCCACTTTCGGACGGCACGGAGCAGCCCGCCGAGGAATTGCATGCGGAGGCTGTTGCACTGATTGAAAGTGCGGGAGCCTCTTATGCGGGAACGCTGCGTGTGAAGATCCGTGAGATCCAGCCTGCGACCTATCTTGGCGAAGGCAAGATTGCACAGCTGAAAGAACTTCTGGACGGATTAGACGTCACTGTATTGTTCAACGGTGAGCTCTCCCCTGCCCAGACGATCAATCTGTCCAATGCGCTGGACGGGAAAAAAGTCATCGACCGCACAACGCTTATTCTCGATATCTTTGCCCTTCGCGCACAGAGCAGCGAAGGAAAGCTTCAGGTAGAACTGGCGCAGCTCCGATACCTATATCCGCGCCTGAAAGGCAAGGGCGGCGCTCTGTCCCGTCTGGGAGGCGGCATCGGAACACGCGGTCCCGGTGAGACACAGCTCGAAACGGACCGCAGGCATATCCGCTCACGCATCCGTTCGCTGGAAGAAAAGCTTGAAAAAACACAACAGCGGCGTACTCTTCAGGCGGAACGCAGAAAAAAAGACGGCGTGCGCACAATTGCGCTCGTCGGCTACACCAATACGGGAAAATCAACGTTGCTGAATGCCCTGACCGGCTCGGATGTGTTTGTTCGCGACGCGCTTTTTGCAACGCTTGACCCGACCTCAAGGAAATTTGAGATCGAGGGAATGCCATTTCTTCTAACGGATACCGTCGGTTTTTTGCGGGATCTGCCGCATCATCTCATCCGCGCATTCCGTTCGACGCTGGAAAGCGCTCTCACATGCGATCTCGCCCTCATTGTCTGTGATGCGGGCGGAGATCATCAGATGCAGCTGGATACAACGCTGGCGACACTGCGTGACCTGGGATTTGACGCTCCCTACCTGGTCGTAATGAACAAATGCGACCTGGCCGCTGCAGACGCACATTTTCCGCAGGATGCGGTCTGTATTTCCGCAAAATACGGGCACGGGTTTGACATTCTCAAGCGTAAGATCTTTGAGGCGCTGGAAAATCGGTTTGTGCACGCGCAGCTCTTTGTGCCCTATGCCCGCGCTGCCGCATACGCTGCGCTCCGCGTTCTGCTGACGGAACAGGAAGTACAATATGCGCAAAACGGTACATGGATCAGTGCGGTCATTCCGACAGAACATGCCGCAAAATTCAAGGAATTTCTTCTTTCTTAAGGGCGCTTTTTGCGCTCTTTTTCCTGTTCGCGTTCATACTCCGCCGGATCCCGGTATAGTTTATCGATGCGAATGGCGGCATATTCTTTGATTTCCAGGCATTTTCCGCAGTTGTCGCAGATCTTGTTCGGATCCAGATCGCAGATCTCGCACTCAAGGCATCCGTCACATTCTTTTTCCTCATCGAGGACGCACATTTTTCTTTCCATGGCATATAGTATATCTCCTTTCCGGAAAAAAAGCAAGGATCTTCAGAAAAAAATTCGAAATAATTAAAACAAATGTTTGCAATTTTCTCCCGCCTGTGCTATACTATTGTTATAAGGAGAATAATGATGTTGGACAAACGTAAACTTGACGCCGTTCTCGCGTTTATCAACCAATATATGGCAGAAAACGGCTTCCCCCCTACCGTACGGGATATCTGTTCCGAACTTCATATCAAATCGACGGCAACCGCATACGACTATATCAACCGTCTCAAGGAAATGGGGCTTTTACAAAAGACAGCCGGTAAAAAGCGCGCCGTTGCGCTCGGGAACACGGGCGCGGTACGCGTTCCGCTGATCGGTACGGTCACTGCGGGCACCCCCATTCTGGCGACGGAAAATCATGAAGGTTACTATGCGCTTCCCTCTGCCGTGTTTTCCGGAGACGGCCTGTTTTTGCTGAAAGTCAAGGGTGAAAGTATGATCGAAGCAGGCATTTATGACGGTGACATGATCGTTGTCAGGCAACAGGAAACTGCCGACAACGGAGATATTGTGGTCGCCATGTTTGACGATGGGATCGAAGAAGGCGCCACCGTCAAGCGCTTCTATCGCCGCAACGGAAAATTCATCCTGCATCCGGAAAATCAAGAGCTTACCGATTATGTTCTCGATCAGGTGAATATCCTCGGAAAGGTCATCGGACTTTTGCGTTCGTTCCGATAAGAATATTTAAAAAACCCCGCAGAAGCGGGGTTTTCTTATAGATTTTTCAGATAAAATACTTCTTCCTGCGTCAGTTTCCGCACCGAACCGCGATCGAGCCCGGTCAACGTCAGTTCACCGATCTTCAGCCGTTTCAAAAAGACGACCGTCTTTCCGACCGCTTCGAACATCTTTCGGATCTCGCGGTTTTTCCCCTCCGTCAGAACAACGCGCAACTTCGTATATTTTTTATTGGTTTCGGTCACGATCACGCGGCATTTTTTTGTAATGACGCCCCGTTCGATCTCAACGCCTGCCCGCAGCCGGTTGAGTTGGGCGTCGCTTACACTCCCTTCCACACGAACGAGATATGTTTTCGGGATTTCGCTCTGCGGTGCGGTCAGCCGATAGGCAAGATCCCCATCGTTGGTAAGCAGCAACATTCCCTCTGTATCATAATCCAGGCGTCCGACGGGAAATACGCGGCCGGCGCCCGACGGGAGCAGATCCATGACGGTTTTTCTGCCTTTATCGTCAGAAACAGTACAAAGGTACCCTTTCGGTTTATTGAGCAGAAAATATTCGTATCTGACTTTATGTGAAAGCAGCTTGCCGTCAAGCATGACGGCATCCTCCGCCGAAATTTCATCACCGGCCTTTGCCGGTTTTCCGTTGATGGTCACACGACCAGCCGCAATGATCTCATCGCTGCCGCGCCGAGAAGCAACGCCCTGTTCTGCCAGAAATTTGTTGATACGCATGAAAGTTCTACCAAAATTTATTTCTCTTCCATGATATACAAATTTTGTGAAAAAATCAAGTTATTTGCAAGAAATATTTTGACACAGCCTGCGATCGCGCCGTTTTTTTGGGGGAGCGGGTCTGATAACTGAATGTCTGAAGTGATTTTTGCATATTCGTCCTCCTTCAGAGGATAGGAAAAACGTTCACGCACGCCGACATTTGTGGGCAGCAATGCAAAATCGATAAGATCGGTCATGGTAAATTCCGTAAAAGCTTTATCGAGCAGCTGCGCCGTACGCTCATACATCTGCGGCGCCCCGAGCACGACGCAGACGAGCGTCATTCCTCCTCGCTCGGCACTTGTTACAAGGCATCTTCCGGCAGCCGTTGTAAATCCGGTCTTGATGCCGTTTGCGCCTTCATAAGAGGACAGCATCTTATTTTTATTGTACCAGCCGCGCGCGGCATAGTATTGCGTGGAAACGATCGTACGGAAGGTCTCATTCCCCATTGCATAGGCGGCGATGAGTGCCAGATCGCGCGCAGTCGTTTTGTGACGTTTGTCGGGAAGCCCGTGCGGATTGACAAAGTGACTGTCCGTAGCGCCAAGCATGGCTGCTTTTTCATTCATTGCCTGCGCAAACGCTTCGATGCTGCCGCTGTGATGAAGCGCAAGGGTCACAGCCGCATCATTTCCCGAGCGCAGCATGAGCCCGTAGAGCAGTTCCTCAACGGTATATCGCTCTCCGGCCTTCAGATAGATGCTTGAGCCCTGCGTACCTGCCGCCTGTGCAGGGATTTCAATGGATTCATCCAGCCGGCAATCGTCAATGATGAGAATTGCCGTCAGGATCTTGGTCGTGCTTGCGTTGGGAAGAGGCGTCTGCGCGTTGCACTGCGAAAGGATACGTTTGGAAGTTACTTCAATCACGCACTCTGCGCGTGCAGCGGCAATCGGTTGCGCGGATGCCGTTGTGGTCCCGGCGCATGTAAGAATACATACCGGGAGAATCGCGGTCAATATCAGGACGAGGATCCGTTTTTTACGCATCTTCCCCCTTCCTGACGAGCTTCCCGAGAAGATCGCCTGCCTTTTCGATGAGCCCGTCCAAGGCGTCGTCGGTGATGCGGACAACGCGACATTCCCTGCCGTCATCGATGAGAAAACCCGCCGGTTTTACATTGATAACGGTGCCCGCTCCGCCTGCAAACGGAAGGCACTCCCCGTCGTCGATCTTCTTGACTTCGCCGTATTCCCCTCCGCCCGAGAGATATCCCATTGTCACTTTGGTAAACGGTATAACTTGAGCGCCGCTTGCCGTGGTAACCGGTTTTCCGATGACCGTGTTCACGTCGACGAGGCCCGTAAGTTTTTCCGCAGTCTTTTCAAGGAAACCGTCGATTTTCTTTTTTTCATCCATTTGATTAACTCCTCCAAACTTTTTTTCAATAAAGCAATGCCAAGAACAAGTCCGTTCATGACAGCGGCGACGCGAATGCTCCCCTTCAGGCAGGGCTTTGTATGAAAGATCACTCCGCTGCGAAAGGACAAAAACGCATATTTTTCCCTGATCATTGCATACGCCGCAGAGCCAAAAGCAGAAAACAACGCAGCAATCAGGATGCTCCGTGCATCATGTGCGCCGCCGAATTCCAGTACCTGATGATATTTACAAATCTGAAATCCGCGTGTCAATTCAAATTTTTTGCGCGCATCCGCCATTTCAGCGTACGGCAGGATGAGCGCCTTCTTCTTTGTCAGGTGAAAGACGATGCCTTCCGGCTTCAGCTGCGCATATCCTCCGAACAGACGCAGGCGGTGATAGAGCGAAACGGAAAACCAGCCGCGGTTTTCCTGTGCGTCAAGATAGAGATCCACGTCGGCAACGATCGGAAACAGCAGAAAAACCATGCCGGCGAAGAACGAATACACAAAAAATTCGCCCATACCCTTAATATGGACGAATTTACGAAAAGTATGAAATTTCAGTCAATTTTAATGATATCCGTATCGTCGAGTCCCTTCAGGAAATCGGGGATCTCATACCCCCCGCTCTCTTTTTCCGGCTGTTGTGCATCGCCGGAAGCCATCTTGCGGTCTTTTTTGGAGGTTCCTTCATCGGGAAGTGCGTCGGCATCTTCTGCCGGGAGCTCATCCCGCGCATAAAGATATGTATCATGGTCTTCATCCGAACTGCGCGTGATCGCAGCCATCAGAGTCTCATAGTCGGGAAGTTCATCCAGGGAATGCAGCTTGAAGCGTTTGAGAAACTCATCCGTTGTGGCAAACAGGACAGGTCTTCCGACGGCGTCCTTCCTGCCGCAGGGATAGATCAGTTTGAGTTCAAGAAGTGCGTTGACAGCGTAATCGCTGTTGACGCCGCGCAACAGTTCGATTTCCGTCCGCGTAATGGGCTGTTTATAGGCAATGATGGCTGCAGTTTCCAGAATGGTGCGCGTGAGTTCCTTTTCACGGATGGGATTGAGCACGGAGGCGACCCCTTCCTTATATTTCGGATTGGAGCCGAGCTGCGCCTTTTTGTTGAACTCAAGCAGGACGATGCCGCCCTCGTCGCCGTAATGTTCGCGCAGTTCCTTGAGGGCCTTTTTGACTTCGCCCTCCGTCACTTCGAGCTTTTCGGCAATGTCTGCGATAGCGACCGCCTTTCCGGAGGCAAACAGGATCGCCTCAATCGTATTCGTCAATCGTTCCAAGTCCAGCCTCCTCGTCCCTGTCGGGATTGAGTGAAATAATGATCTCTCCGAACATCCCGTCCTGTCTGACATGCAGGAACTGATACTTCAGGAGCTCAAGGATCGCCTGAAAGGTCGTCACGATCTCCGGCTTTGTGTAGTCCCTTGTAAACAGGTCCTCGAATTTTACTTCTTTTTGTTCTTCCAGGCTCTCGAGCACAAATTGTATTTTTTGTTCGACCGTAAAGGAATCGCGCGGGATCTCACGCACTTCTTCCTCTTTCAGATCGTCTTCCCGCTTGAGAAGCAGCGCCGAATAGGCGGTGACCAACTCTTCCAGCGTCAGGTTTTCGAGCGTGAAGACGGTGCGTGTTTCTCCTACATCTTTATCCGGCTCTTTAAAATAGTAGCCGATGGTCTCGAGTTCCTTGAGCTTTCTGATCTCTTCTTTAATGAGCTTATATTCCTCAAGCGCACGGATGAGCTGCGCCTTGTCCTCTTCGATCTGTGCATCGATCTCGGGGTCCTCCTCCACATTGGGAACAAGCGCCTGCGCCTTGATCTTGATGATCGTCGCGGCAATATTCAGATATTCGCTCACTTTATCGACGTCGAGGTAAGGAAGTCCCTTCATGTAGTCGAGAAACTGTTCTGTTACCTGCGAAACAAAGATATCTTTGATCTCTATCTCCTCACGGTTGATGAGATAGAGCAAAAGATCGAGCGGTCCTTCAAAATTGTCGAGCACCGTCGTATAATCGACGTTGGAA
>CAJFNH010000180.1 GCA_904394195.1 Candidatus Gallimonas caecicola | reverse complement strand
ACTACTGTGACACTCGGCTTATGTATATAGCTTTAAGCCGTGCAAGAAGTAAGCTGATTGTTTTGGAGACAGAACATGCATCAAAGCAGAGAAAGAAATTATTATTAAAGGGGTGAAAGTATGGAAACAAGAGAAGAAGTTCTTGAGACAGTCAAAAAAATTTTGGTAGGGCCTAATCCTCTGCCGATATTCAGACAGGAAAACGGGGAGGAGATTTTATTTTGTGATTCGCCTTTAAAAACATATGTTACCGGCATTTTATTTCCGCAGACAAAAACCCCGGAGGGGATAGAAGATGATGAAAGCGATAATGAGGAGTTTGAAACGGCGGAAGATATACCTGAAGAAACCGTAGGAGCGACGGTTTCATTGATTGGCGAAAAAAATGTCGCAGAACCATCCATTGAAGATGAAACATCAAAAATTAACAATTTTAAACAATCGGCAATGGGGTTTACTTTTTGCATTCCCGATGAAGCGAAGCTTATGGAAGTAAACGTTTCCGTCGGTGCATATGATGAGAAATTCTCGCGCATTCCGTTGGAGAAGAAAAATGAAGCCGGTGAAAGAAAAATTGTTTACAGCGACAAAGAAAAAAAATGTTACTACAGAAAACAAATAAATTCAGTATTGCGTTTGAATCCCGCTGTATTTCCAAACAAAACCGAAAGACATAAAGCATATGACTTATTTGATTCTGAGGGGGCTGTGATCAAAGGGTTACAGATAACCGTTACTTTCAGATTAAAAAAAGAAAGTGCTTCAATTTATACTGTTACGTTGATCAATACAAAACATTGCGGTGAAGAAAAAAATATTCCGCAGTCCGACTGTTGGTTTCAATGCGGCTTCAGTATAAAAACGGATGTAAAATTAGCACCACTTCCGGCAAATTTTTGCGCGGAGATAAAAGATGAAGATTATCAGCTAAATTCCTTATTATATAGAGATGTAAAAACTTATGCTATCGGACACGGGTGCGCTGCTACTTGGGATGACAGCGAGATTCTCACAGAAATTACGGCTTCGGTTATGCCTGAGTACGAGGTAAAGCCGATTGTGCCCACAACGTCGCGCGCGCAGCTTTCTATGAAACTGTACGCACAAAACAAGGAAGATTCTATAAAAGATTTGAGGATGCTTTGTGATGATTATAGAGAATGGATCGATCGGGAAGAAAAGAAAGCAAATGAAATCGGAGATAAAAAATATAAGCAAACAGCAAAAAAGCAAATTGAATTGTGCAGAATATGTCTGCGTCGGATGAATTCCGGTATTGAGCTATTGGAAGAAAAAACTCAAGTATGGTTGGCGTTTTCTTTGGCCAATAAGGCTATGTTGCTACAACAGTTACATTATAAATTGCCGCTTACCGAGTATAAATGTTATAACGTCAAGACTTTTTCGTTTGAGTTGCAAAACGATATTGTCATGCCCGATATCGGCAACGAAAAGACGTGGTATGATCCATCAAAAAACGTATACGGAAAGTGGAGACCCTTTCAGATTGCCTTCATATTGATGAATTTGCTTTCGATATATGATAAAAAGTCGCAGGAAAGAGACATTGTAGATTTGATTTGGTTTCCTACAGGCGGTGGCAAAACAGAGGCGTATTTAGGTTTAACCGCTTTTACGATTTTTATGCGTCGAATTAAGAACCCGAACGATTCCGGTACGGCCGTAATCATGCGTTACACTTTGCGGCTTTTGACGGCCCAGCAATATGAACGTGCCGCTTCTTTAATATGTGCAATAGAAAAATTGCGGTCTGAAAACGAGGCACTATTAGGGAGAAAAAGAATAACCATCGGACTATGGGTTGGCGATTCTTTGACAAAAAATAAATCGTCCGATGTAATCAACAAGATTAGACAAATTCGAATGGGAAAAGCCAATGACAATGTTTCGGTTATACTCAAATGCCCCTGGTGTGGAGCAAGTATGGAAACATTTAAGTCGGAGAAGACGGCTCAGACTCCCGGTTATGAGATTTCGCCAGATAAAAAGCACGTCATTTTTAGATGTGGTAACGAAAATTGCGATTTTTCGGACGAAGATTTTCCGTTGCCTTTGAATTTATTTGATGATGAAATATACGAGAATCCGCCGACGCTTTTATTCGGGACAGTGGATAAATTTGCAATGCTGCCATATGTGCCCAAAGCGAAAAGTTTATTCGGTGGGGACGAAGAAAGAACGCCGCCCGAACTTATTATCCAAGACGAGTTGCATTTAATAACGGGACCTCTGGGATCTTCGGTAGGGTTATATGAAACGCTTGTGCATGAACTTTGTGTCAGAAATGGGGCGAAGCCCAAAGTAATTGCTTCGACTGCGACAATCAGTCATGCGAAACAACAGTGCAACGCGCTATACGGATGTGGAGAAGAAAATGTTTTTCAATTTCCTGTTCAGGGGACAAGCTATCGGGACTGTTTTTTTGCGGAAGAGAAAAAACAAACAGGAAGGAAGTATATAGGTTTATATGGTGCAGCAGCTTCATCCTCTGCTACTGCGTCTATCTTCACTTTTGCCGCCTTTCTATATGCGGCAAAGG
>CAJFNH010000179.1 GCA_904394195.1 Candidatus Gallimonas caecicola | reverse complement strand
ACTGACCCTCCATCTGAACGCGCCGCTCACATCGCAGGAAACACAGATGCTGCGCGCGGCAAACGAAGGTCTCGTATCCCTGATCGTGCGCACGCAGGGTCAGAGCGTTCTTCCGGCTATAAAGCGCAGTACGCTCTCCTCCGGAGAATTGTTCACCGAGTACTATCGTTCGGTGTATGGAGAAGCGCCTGCGCAGGAACTGACAGAGGCGTTCCTTGCGCTGCTGGAGGAGGGCGCATGAGACCTGTCAGCCTTGAATTTTGCGGCGTCAATTCCTTTTCGGAGCCGGCAAAGATCGATTTTTCCCATCTGCTCGAGTTCGGCATTTTCGGTATTTTCGGGGATACCGGATCGGGCAAGAGCACCATCCTCGACTGCATCGGGTTTGCGCTGTACGGCAGTGTTGCGCGTTCGCGCTCCGGAAGTATCGCCGATATCATCCACTATGCCGCCGATAAGGCATATGTCCATTTTGAATTTGAGATCGTCTATGAAGGGAAGCGCAGGTTTTTCCGCGTTGAGCGCGAGCTCAAACGTAAAAATGCGTCACAGTCCCTGAAGGTCTATGAAAAGAAGGATGACGGCGCATTTGTTGTGGTCGCAGACGGCGTGCGGGAAGGGAATGCGCTGCTGGAACGCATCATCGGGCTGGAACAGCGCGACTTTGAAAAGTGCATCGCGCTTCCGCAGGGGGAATTTGCACAATTCGTAAAATCCGCACGCGGCGAGCGGCTCAAGCTCGTGTCGCGGCTGTTCGATCTGGAAGCGTACGGCGAAGGCCTTCTCAAACGGGCGGGCGGCATGATGACGCAGGCGCGCGAGGCGCTCGGAATTGTGCAGGCGCGGCTCGAACAGTATGCCGCCGTAAGTGAAGAAGCCTGTGTGCAGTGCAGAGAACGGCTGCGCGTTCTTACAGATGAAAGCGCGGCGTTATCCGCTTCACTTATGCAGCTTCGCGAACGGGAGAAGCAGCTCACCGTTCAGGTCGGGCTTCGGCGCGAACAGCAGAGCCTTCTTGCCGAAATGCAGAAGCTGGAGGAACGAAAAGAGGAGATGCGCGCGTTGAACGACGGCCTGGAGCGTCTTGAAAAGGCGGCGACGGCAGTACGGGAGGCGCAGGAGGCGCAGCGCGCTGCACAGCGCGCGAAAACGTGCGGGGAGGCCTTCAGAACGGCGGCTGCCGCGCAGCTGCAGGCGCAGAAGGCGCTGGACGAGCTCTCCCTTTGGGATGCCGCACAGGCGGAAGCGGAGGAGCAGGCGCTTTCGGAACGCATTGCCCGTGCAAAGAACGATTTGTTCCGTGCCGAAGAACTGAAGAAAGCGCGCAAAAAACTGGATGAAACGGAGCGCCGTCTTGCACAGGAGCGCACGGCGTTTGAGGGCTTTTCCTATGAAAACGAGCGCGCGCGCCTGGAGCAGGCGCTTGCGGCGCAGGGAAACGGCGACTTTCTTGCCTTTGCCGAAGAAAACGGAAAAGCTGCGCTCCTGCACGGCGAGTATGCCGTCTTTGCGCAGGAACTTACCGGTCTTACTGAAAAATATCCCGTGATCGGGGCGGATTCCCGTCCGCTGATCGAAAAATATTCCGCATTGTCCCGGGGCGGGACGACGGATTTTGTCCGTCTGCGCGCACAATTTGAACACGCCGAGGCGGAGCGCGGGCGGCTGCGTTCAGAGCTGCTTGCACTGGAAAAGACAAAGGGAAGGTACGATGCGCATCTTGCCGAACTGCAGTCGCTTTCCGAAGCGCGGAATGAGGCGGCAGAGCGTGTACGCTCGCTTTCCGAAGGCTTTTCTCCCGTCGAAGAGCCCGTTGCCACGCTGGAGGAGAAGTTGTTGACCCTTCGTCGGGAGCGCAAGCGCAGGACGCAGGCACGCGAAGAAGCGCAGAAGGCGTTTACGGAGGCGTGCGCAAAATACGCTGCGGCGCAGGAGCAGTCGCGCTCCGCGCAGGACAACGCGCAGGCTGCTGTCGCACGGCTTGCCGAAGCGCTCGCCGCAGGCGGTTTTTCCGATGCGGACGAGGCGGCACAGCTGCGCAGAACATACGGTGATCCCGACGAGGCAAAGCGCCGTGTCGAAGCATATAAAGAGCGCTATGCCGCGGTGCGGGCGCGGCTCAGACAGCTTTCGGGCCAAGCGCTTGAAGGCGCAACGGAAGAGGCGCTGTCTGCAGCAAGGGCACAGCTTTCCGCCGAAGAGGAGCGTGCTGCGCAATATGCACGGGAACTTGCCGTCGGGAAAGACGAGCTTTCCCGCATGGAAGAGGGTCTTGCCCGCAAAACGGAACTGGAAAAGGAGCGCGTAGCCGCCGAGAAAAAGTTTTCTTTGTACGAGCGTCTGCGCAAGTTGCTCGAGGGCAATAAATTTATGGAATTTGTTGCCGAGGAGTACCTTCAGACGGTCGCCGAAAATGCAAGCGGACGGCTGTTGTCGCTCACGGACGGCAGATATTTCCTTCGCTATGAGGGAGGCTTTTTTGTCGGCGAT
>CAJFNH010000178.1 GCA_904394195.1 Candidatus Gallimonas caecicola | reverse complement strand
TCGCTGCGCGCGTCTTCCGCAAGCGTCAGATCGTTCGCATCATCATCGGGTTTGTCTATACTTTTGTCGGGCTTGCAATCTTTCTGACCGGTGCCAACGTCGGCTTTATGCCCGTCGGCAGATTGGTGGGGCAGGGACTTGCAGAGTTGTGGGGCGGCTGGCTGCTCATTCCCGTCGGCATGATCATCGGGTATTTTGTGGTTGCGGCAGAACCTGCCGTGCATGTTCTGAACAAACAGGTCGAACGCATGAGCGCGGGCGCAATCAGTGCGTCCGCCATGATGAAGGGGCTGTGTGTCGGCGTGTGTATCTCCATCGGACTTGCGATGGTGCGCATCCTGACGGGACTGAATATCATGTGGGTCCTCATTCCCGGATATGTCATCGCGCTCGTTCTGACCTTCTTCACACCGCCCATCTTTACGGGCATTGCCTTTGACTCGGGCGGCGTTGCGAGCGGTGCCATGGTATCTTCTTTTGTCCTGCCGCTTGCCATCGGTGCCTGCAGCGTGCTCGATCCGGCTGCTATCATGACGCAGGCATTCGGTTGCGTGGCGTTCGTGGCGCTCACGCCGCTCATCACCATCCAGATCCTCGGCATTGCCTATAAGCGTAAGACAAGCAAGATCAAGCGCAACTTCCTTACGGTTGAGGATCGTGTGCTCGAATATGAGGTATATTGAGTTATGGAACAGTTAGAGGCGAGGCAGCCCCGCAAAGAAAATGCGCGCGACGCCCTGCGGACGGCGGGGGAAGCCATCGGGAGCAAACTTGGCGTGCGTCCCGTTCAAAAGCTCCCCAATCGGGTCAAACTGCTCGTCAGCATCGTCAATGCCAAGGATGAAGTGCGGCTCAAAGAGGTCATCGACGAATGTTCGGTATCGCTTTCCCTGTCTTTTTCCGGCACGGGTACGGCACATTCCCAGGTGCTCGATTATCTCGGCATCGGAGAAACAGAAAAAACAGTGGCATTTTCCTTGATTCCGGAGAGCGACGAGGAAACGATCATGCGGGAGATCCGCACGAAAATTTCCCTCTATCTGGTCGGTCGCGGCATTTCATTCACTGTTCCTCTCACGGGGATCTCTGAAATTGTAGACAACGGCATCACGAGCGCCGCCTCGTCAAAAGCGGTGGACGGGAGTAAGATCATGACAAATGAAACAAGACAGTACGACCTCATCGTTGCGGCAGTCGCCGCCGGTTTTGCGGAAGAGGCAATGGAAGCCGCTCGCTCCGCGGGAGCGGCAGGCGGTACGATCATCCATGCCCATTCCCTCAATAACACCAAAGCGGAGCAGTTTATCGGTGTATCTCTGCTGCAGGAACAGGATGTTCTCCTCATCCTCACCAAACGGGAAGGGAAGCTTCCCATCATGCAGGCTCTTTTTGATAAAGCGGGACTCAAGACGCAGGCGGGCGGCGTTATTTTTTCCGTTCCTGTGGATAAAACTGCGGGGATCTCCGCTTCCGATGAGGCCGCAGCGACCGAGGAGAACGCATGAAGCGCATCCTTGCCATCGGCGGAGGGGAACTGAAAAACCGAGAGACGCTTGAGATCGATACATACATTGCCTCCGAAGCCAAGCGTGCGGCGGGAGAGCGGCGTGCATGTGGATTGTTCATTCCGACGGCGAGTCATGACTGCATGCCATATTACAATACCTTTCATAAGGTATATACCGGCCTGTTCGATATCAGGACGGATGTTGCACTCACTGTTGGACGGGAGTTCGACCGCGATAAAATGCGCGGCAAATTCGAGCGCGCGGATTTTATCTATGTGGGGGGCGGCGATACTGTTTTCATGCTCAAAAGCTGGCGGGAGAGCGGCCTCTTGAAATATCTGCAGGAGGCATATGAACGCGGCGTGCTCCTTGCAGGCTTGTCCGCGGGCGCGATCTGTTGGTTTGAGGAAATGTATTCCGATTCGGTGATCGAGGGGCAATATGCCATGTTTCCCGGTCTTGGATGGATAAAAGGAAAAATTTCTCCGCATTATAACGAAAGAATGCTTGACTTTGACGAGATCGTGTTGTATAATAGATTTCGCGCTTGGGGCATTGAAAACAATGCTGCGCTCGAATTTGCTGACGGCGAGCCCGTCAGAACATTCGGGGGCGGAAAGGTCTGGTTGCTGGACGGCTCCGACGGCGCATCCGTCGTCAAGACGGAATGGCATGCGGGATAAGCTTACAAATGCTCCGCCTCGGTATTTCCGCCGAGTAAAAAATGGAAAATATGCGGACGTGGCGAAATTGGCAGACGCGCAGGTTTCAGGTTCCTGTGGGAGACCATGGGGGTTCAAGTCCCTTCGTCCGCACCAAAAAAAGCGACCCATTTGAAGGGTCGTTTTTTTGGTATAAATTCTACTGAATGTTTTTTTGATGCCGGAAGATACTGTCTGTACAGAATACATTGTCGACTG
>CAJFNH010000177.1 GCA_904394195.1 Candidatus Gallimonas caecicola | reverse complement strand
GGACCCTGCGCGCCGAGCACGACCATGATCAGGATCGCCGCGCCCGCGATCAGTCCAAGAAAGGCGCCCGCAAGCGGGCCCATCAGAATGGCGCCGAGCACGATGGGCACGAGCGAAAAGTTGAGCGTTGCGCCGCCGATGCCCGTGGGAACGGCGCTCCCCCACAGCAGCAGCACGACTTCCAGCGCCGCCAGAATCCCGAAATAGGCGATATTCTTTGCGGTGAAAAATCTCCTGCGCGCCTTGGCAGGTGCGCCGGCGTTCTCTTCCGTCGGGGAAGAGGGAGCCTTCTCATATTCCATTGCAGACCTCCATCGGATCCCGTTGCGGGTATCCGCAGAATAAAAATGTAACCGATCTCCCGAAACGGATGCCGCCGCATGCGTACAGCTCCGCCATAAGGGATTTCAAAAGCAATTATAGCAAAAGCCGCCCATTTTGGCAACTAAATGAACGCAATTCGGAAAAAAATCCGCTTTGCTGCGCTGCCGCAGTCACATTTTGCGCACACAATCGCGCCCGCGGGCATACGATATAACAAAAGCCGCAGAAAAAACAAAGCTACATACTCTGCGGTCATCTCCCGTCAAACGCCCGTTTGCGGGAAGCTATAGGAGGATAAACTATGAATTGCTGTTTTGGCGGCAATCGCTGTCTCTGGATTCTCATCATCCTGCTCATTCTCGGAACGTGCGGCAACGTATTTTCTTCGAGTGCGTTCAAGGGCTGCGGCTGGCCGCTCCTTGCCGCTCTCGCGTACTGCATGTGCAAGAACGGAACGCTGCAATCGCTGGTGAACAGCGTGTGCGGCTCGGGCGACGGCTGCGGCTGCTGACCCGGGGCGGCAAGCGCCGCATACAGGTTTTGAATCCGATCGCGCAGATACAACAAGGGTGCCCGCACAGGCGGACACCCTTTTCTTTGTTGTGAAGTTCATTGCCTGCCGAGCGCGTATTGCTGCAGTGCGACAATGGTCTTTGCGTCGTGCAGTTCCCCTTTTTCGATCCAGGAAAGCACCGTTTTTACGGGAACGTATTCCACATTCAGGAACTCTCCCTCATCCAGGTGCTGCGCGCCCTCGCTTACACCGAGCGCTTCGTAAATATAGATCTTTTCATTGGTATAGCCCGGCGTGGGATAGAGCACGAAGCGTAAGGCGAGTTCAGAGGCGACAAGACCCGTCTCCTCTTCCAGTTCGCGCGCCGCCGCGAGGCGCGCGTCCTCCCCTTCGTTCAGCTTGCCCGCGGGGATCTCGTAGATCGCCTCGCCGTAGGCATAGCGGAACTGCTTTACGAGCGCGACTTTCCCGTCGCGCACGCACAGCACCGCCGCGCCGCCCGGATGCTCGACGACCTCCCGGCGACAGGGGCGCCCGTCGGGCAGCTGCGCGTCGTCGCAGCGCAGATTGACGATCTTGCCGCGGTAGATATAATTCTTTCGGACCGTCCGCTCTTCCAGCCGCATCCCCGTTCCCCCTTATAATTCTTTGCCGAGCGCAAACAGCGCTGCGCTCTCCTCGCTTTCGGCGCCGATATAGCGCAGGAAATAGCGATAGCCCGCCAGCAGGGCGCGCACCTGCGTGACATCCCTGCGCGCCGCCGCGGCGGCAAGTTCGGAAAAGATCTCCTCCCCCGCCGTCTTTTCCTCCTCGAGCAGCTCGCGGCCCATCACGCGGCTGCGTTCGACGGGAAGCGCCTGCGAGAAGGCGGAGAGCGCTTCTTCGCGCTTTTTGCGCATGACGGCAACCTGCCCGCGTTTGCCGCATTCAGGGAAGCACTCGCGCACGATGTCGCGGAATGGCTTGATCATGCGCCCCGCAAACACCGAATAGCTTGCCGTGTAGCTTCCGTCCACATAGAAGTAGCGCAGCAGCAGATCGTTGAGGTGCACCGTGCCCGCATCGATCTCGACAAACAGACAGAATACGAAGGCGAGCACGTCCTGCCGCTCGGCGGGAAGGTATGCCCCCACCCGTCCTGCCGTACCATTTCCCGTACGCGGACGCAGA
>CAJFNH010000176.1 GCA_904394195.1 Candidatus Gallimonas caecicola | reverse complement strand
GGCACCGAGAAAAGCGTTCGGCTCTGCTATAGCGGATTGCAGATACAGGGCACCGCTAACTCCCCACCTATCACAGCACCAATAGGATAGCACATTTCCCTGAAAAAAGCAACCGAAAATGCCGCGCAATTTCAGACGATGCGGCGCACCCCGCTCTTTGTGCGAACGGGCGCGGAGGGCTGTTCTGCGCGGGAGGGGCGCTCTTCCCGTTCGTATCGCTGCAGAAGGCGCATGAATTCACGCTCGACGCGCGCATAGTGCACGGCGCGCCAGACGACGAGAGCGGCAGAAAGCACCAGAAAGAGAACGCCCCAAAGGCTGTTCCCGTCGGGAAGGAACAGGAAACATGCGATGGCGGCAAGAATGAGTACGCATACCGCCGCCCATGTGGCGCGCAGCTGTCCGATATTGTTTTCCGCCCGCTTTTCGCGGCATTGTCTGATCTGCCGTATGAGCGTTTCGCGCTCGCTCCGATCCTCCGCCATGGTACACCTCCGATCAAATACCATTATAAGATGCGGATGTAAAAAAGTCTGCACAAAGTTGTAAAAAAAGTGTAACATATTTGTGCCGAACTGTTTTTTTGCCGGTACAGGGTTGTTTCGCGCCGCCGCGCGAAAGCGATTGACATTTTCGCCGGATGGGGCTACAATATAGCGGAAGAAAAGGAGAAGATCATGGCAGATTGTACACACGATTGTTCCACTTGTTCAAGCAACTGTTCCTCGCGGGACAAGGCGTCCTTCGTAAAGCCCCTGCATGAGGGGGCAAGCGTGAAAAAGACCATCGCCGTCGCCAGCGGAAAGGGGGGCGTGGGCAAGTCGCTCGTCACCTCGCTGCTTGCCGTGCGCGCGATGGCGCGCGGCTATCGCACCGCCATTCTGGACGCAGACATCACGGGGCCATCCATTCCCAAGGCGTTTGGCGCAAAGCTACGCGCCACGGGGGATGAGGGCGTCATCTATCCCGTGCGCACCATGAGCGGGCTGCAGCTCATGTCCATGAACAGCCTTCTGGAGCACGACGACGATCCCGTCGTCTGGCGGGGCACCCTCATTGCGGGCGCGGCGGTGCAGTTCTGGACGGACGTTTTGTGGGAGGACGTGGATATCATGTTCATCGACATGCCGCCCGGAACGGGCGACGTGCCGCTCTCCGTCTTTCAGAGCATCCCCTTGAGCGGCATCATCGTGGTCACCACGCCGCAGGACCTTGTCGAGACTATCGTCAAAAAGGCGGTGAACATGGCAAAGCTCATGAACGTGCCCGTATTGGGGCTTGTGGAAAATATGAGCTACTTCACCTGCCCGGACTGCGGCAAACGGCATGAGATATTCGGGAAGAGCAAGGCGCAGGAACTCGCCGCGGCATACGGCATCCCCGCCGTTGCGCGCATGCCCATCGACCCCGGACTCGCCCGCCTTGTGGACGAGGGACATATCATGCAGGCGGATACGGACGCGCTCGCCGAAGTGTTCCTGTCCGTTGAAAAGGCGAGGGAGATCGGGGATTTCTCCGGGGAATAGGGCGTATGCGCCGCAGGGAAAGACGAGGGGACGGAGTGCCCAAAGGGGTGCTGCATATTGCGCGGGAGCTGCCTTCGCGCGAGGAAGCAACGCGCTTCATGCACGAGGAAGGCTTGCCGCCCGCAACGCTGGAGACGCGCTATGCGTGCGGCGGCGAGGTGCGCTATGTCATCTTCCGTTCCGCAAACGGATTTGTCACTTACTGCTTCGAGCGGCTGTGCTTTCTGGATGCGGAGGAATACCGCCACAGCGCCGTGCCCGCCGTCTGGCAGCCGATGCGCGAGGGGCTCTGCAAGCCCGTGTACGCCAGCCTGCGCGACGTCAGGCGGCAGATCGTATTCGAGCCGGAATACCGCATGTATTTCGCTCACGACGGCGAGGAAACCTGAACAGATGAAAAGCCGCGGGGGGACGCAAACTTGCGTCCCCGTGTATGCAAAAAGGGCTCCGCCGATATTGAAGTAAACCCCAAAGTTTGGACAAAAAATTAAATTAAATTGTTTGGTAATGAGTTCGGTATTGCACCGGGCTCATTCCTTTTAGTTTGAGAGAGATTCTCTCGT
>CAJFNH010000175.1 GCA_904394195.1 Candidatus Gallimonas caecicola | reverse complement strand
GGGCTGTTCACCTACATGCACCCGCTTTATTATTGTTATGACTGCGGCAAAACGCTTGCGCCGCCCTCCGTCGCAGATCCGTCCGGACGGGGAGACGGGCTGTTGCATCCCAACACGGCGCACGCCGCATTCTATGCGCAGTGCGCAAAGGACGGCTTCGGCGTACAGGACGTGGAAGAGAGTATGGGGTTTCCGTATGTCTTTTTCCACAGAGGCTCCTGTTTCGACGCCCGGTTCATGAAGATGCTCGACGACGAGATGGACAAAGCGCTCGTCCGCGCATACGTCATCTGCCTCGGGAACGATGAGAACAATATCCTCATGGCGAACGCGCTCATCGACGACTACAAGCACGAGCGTTTCCGCGTGCAGGAGCCCGCATCCGGTTTCCCGCAGACCATCTATGTGCATATCCGCGACGAGAAGAACTACCGCCGCCTCAACTGGACGGGGAGGGATGCGGCGGAGCTCGAGCGGCGTTGCGGGCGCAAGCTGCTCGTTATTCCCTTCGGCAACCGCGAATCCATCTACCGTTTCGGCAGGCTCATCGATGAGGAGCGCCCCGCCATCTTCCACTATCTGTATGACAATTTCGGCTTCATCCTCGATAAAAAGGGGACGAGCGTCTCCGATATCATCGGCAGGGCGCTTGCGGACAAGAACAACTCCTCTCTGTTTTTCAACGAATGCTGCAACGAGCTCGAGAGCGTGGTCAAAGCGCAGAAGGAGCGCCGCAGCGGCAGCGGGCGCATAGGGGGGCAGGAGGACGCCGTCATCCAGCATTGGCTGTCATGTGACGCCTATCTGCGCGAATCCAACCTTTCCGCCTATATCTTTTCCGTTCACTATGCAAGGCTGCTCCATCACTTTCCCAACGGCTGCAGCAGCGGAACAGCATTCGTGCAGCGCCTTGCCTGTCTGGAAAAGATGCGCTGGTGCCGTTTTTATATGGCGAACGGGTGGATCTATGCGGAATATCCCAAGGACGCCGTGCGGGAGCTGCGCAGGCTTGCCAAGGAGCATACGGGGCTGCGCAGCCACAGGCTGCAGGAAGGGCACCGCCTTGTGCATATGCAGGGGGACGCGATCTCGGACGAGAGGGTCTACGATCTCATCAACGTGATCTGCGGCAGTTTGCTCGGACAGGACGACCTCGACCCGGATAAGGCGCGGCAACTTGCCCGCCGCGCCGCCTCCGCTCCGGCAGGGGAGGCCCCTGCAAAATAGCTGACCACACAATATAAATCCAAAAGGACAGCCCCGCCGCAACGGCGGCGCTCTCCGGAATTATATGAAAAACCGCCCTGCCGGAGCCCGGCAGGGCGATTTTTTTCTGCAGATGTGCGTTGTGCCCTTGCGTGTTTTACAATGCCGGGCAGAATGTGGGCGGATCACTCCTTTTCGCGTTCCTCTTTGCGGAATTTTGTGGGAGTGGTGCCCGTGACCTCTTTGAACACGCGGATCAGGTGCGAGGAATCGCTGAAGCCGCAGCTCTGGGCAATGGAGGATACGGAGTTCTGCGTGGTGCGCAGAAGTTCGATGGCGCGGTCGATGCGCAGCTTTTTCAGATATTCGAAGGGGGTCATGCCGAACAGACGCTTGAAGTGCACGATATAGCCCGTGCGCGACTGCATGGAGATCTGCGCCAGTTCGTCGATGGAAAAATAGCGGTCAAGATTGCGGATCATAAAGTTGGTGGTGTTGATGACGGGGCGCAGGTTGTCCTGCTTGTTCGTTTCGCTCTCCGTGTGGAATTCTTCGCCGATCAGATAGGAGAGCTCAAAGATGAGTCCCATTGCGAATGCCTCGAACAGAGCGTCGCGGCCGCCGAAGTTCATTGCCGCGATCTTTGTCAGCTTTTCCATTTCGGGCAGAAATTCCTGCAGCCCGTGCTCGCCCAGCCTTAAAAAGAAGGCGACGGAGGCAATGTTCTTGCGGATCTGCGGCTCCGTTTCGAACAGCAGGTAAAAGCCCGGGAAGTTCTTCGTGTCCCGCTCGTGGCGCAAAAACATTTCGCGGCTGATGAGCAGGTGAAAGATGCTCATGTTGTTGTCCTTCGCCCAGTATCCGTGCCAGATATCGGGCGGAATGGCAAACACGTCG
>CAJFNH010000174.1 GCA_904394195.1 Candidatus Gallimonas caecicola | reverse complement strand
TTCATTGCCGACG
Organism: Candidatus Gallimonas caecicola; assembly: GCA_904394195.1. Taxonomy (GTDB): domain Bacteria; phylum Bacillota; class Clostridia; order Christensenellales; family Borkfalkiaceae; genus Gallimonas; species Gallimonas caecicola. The sequence goes on along the minus strand of CAJFNH010000174.1, from coordinate 2,140 downwards.
AGGATCGCGAATACGAGGTGCACGCGGGGGAATACCTGCTGATGTCCCCCACCGTCCACCAGCACGGAACGCGCGTGTGCAGGTGCCGCTTTTACTGGATGCATTTTCGTTGTCCCGCTCTGCCCGCCTCCCTCTCGCTGCCGCCGCACGCGGCGTTTTCCGACGCGGAAACAGTGCACGCCGTGGCGAGAAAACTCTCACGCGCCGAAGCGCAGGAGCCGCGCGGGGTGCGCTCGCGCTACCTTGCGACCGAGCTCATCCTGGAGCTGTACGGGCAGGCGAGCGGCGGGGCAGACAGCGTGACGTCGCCGCCCGGGCGGCTGTGCGCGCGCGTGAGGGACTTTGTGTTCTTCCACCGCTTTTCGGACGTCAAGGTGCGCGACATCGCCCGCGAGCTGGGCTATCACGAAAAGTACCTCTCCGCCGTCTTTCACGCGCATGAAGGCGTCACGCTCAAGCGCTATATCGTGCAGCAGCGGCTTGCCGAGGCAAAGCGCCTGCTGCTGGAGACCGACTATTCCGTCGCCGAAGTCGCATACTACCTGAATTTTCAGGCGCCGCACATTTTCGCGCGGTTTTTCAAGGAGGAAACGGGCATGACGGCGGGCGCCTTCCGCGCCTGCGAAGGACGCCCTCCGGAGCAGAATGTGTGAAACGGCATGAAAAAACCGCCCCTGCGGGCGGTTTTTTGTTACAGATCATTCAACGCCTTCGTTGAGCTTGGCGAGGAGCTGTTCCAGATCCTCCCCGTGGGCGGCGACCGCCTGTTCGACCGTTTCGCCGTGCGCGAGCGCGCAGCCGAAGCAGTGCATCCCGGCGCCCAGCAGGATCTCCGCCGCGTTGGGGTTGAGCTGCAGGCACTCGGCGATCAGCGTATCCTTCGTGATCTTTGCCATAGCCGTATTCCTCCGTTCTGAACTGGTATCGTGCGGAAGGAGGCCCTCCCGCTTCCGCACGCTATTATAGCACACCGCATACAAAAAAGCAAATCTTTTGCATGCACTTACAGCGCGATCAGCCAATAGATGAGCCCGACCGCCGCTCCCGCCGTCACGCCGAACACGATGATGGGCCCCGCGACCACGAACATCTTTGCCGCCATGCCGTACACAAAGCCCTCCGTCTTGAATTCGACGGCAGGCGACGCCACCGAATTGGCGAAGCCCGTGATGGGCACGATGCTCCCGGCGCCCGCATTCTTGCCGATGCGGTCGTACACGCCCAGCCCCGTCAGCAAAACGCCTAAAAAGATGAGCGCGGCGGACACGGTGCCCGCCAGTACATCCCCCGTCAGTCCCGCAAGCTCGAACATAGAGCGCAGGAACTGCCCGACGCAGCAGATGAGCCCGCCCACAAAGAAGGCGCGCACGCACGTTTTAAAGTGGTGGGTGGGCGGTGCGAAGGAATGTACATAGTTGATATAGTTCTTGTTGAGGTTTTCGCGCGAACGTCCCGTCACGGGCGGAGTTCCTCCCTTCCCGCCTCCGGAAAGCAGGTCTCCCGCTCGTCCCGCGTTCTGCCGAGCGGATCGGTGCGGATCTTTTTCATGCTCTTATTTTGGCCGAGACCGGCATGAATTATACCGCTGCGGAGAAATTTCCCCGTACCCATCCCGAACAACGATAACAGCCCCCGGAATTTTCCGGGGGCTGCGCCGATTTTATCAGCAATAGGATGCGAGCAGGTCGTAGAGCGTGGCGTAGTATTCGCCCAGATAGGACATGGCGAGCGAATCCATCGCATACGCCTGCAGCCGCGCGTCGGGGTCGTCCGTCACCGTCATGTAGTAGTTGCGCACCACGAGAAAGCGCTGCGAGGGCGTGAGATTGTAGTTGGGATTTTGCGGATAGCGGTAGGGTCCGAGGTCGTTCCCCTCCGAGGCGAGCGCCTCGTAAGCGAGCTGGTACAAAAGGTCGTCCTTGACGACGGCGACCTGTTCGTCCGCCTCCTCGTCGATGCGGTCCTCCGCGTAGTCGTAGACGTCCGAACGGGCAAAGTTGTTGGCGATGAGCAGATTTTTCAGCCGCTCCTTCTCCTCCTGCGCCTGTGCGAGGATCTCGTTCTTCTTTGTCTGCGCAACGCGCACCATGGCGAGCTGCACGGCAGACAGATCGTCGTATTCCGGATCGGTCAGATCGAT
>CAJFNH010000173.1 GCA_904394195.1 Candidatus Gallimonas caecicola | reverse complement strand
GGTTTCCGCTTCGGTAGACTGCAACAAAAAAAGCCCTCACAGTTTTTTTTGCAAAAATACGTCATGCAGACGTTCAGAAAGGCGGCGCGCCCCGTTTGGAGGCGCGCCGCCTTTCCATGATCAAATCCCCGCGGACGAAATGACCGCGGGGATTTCAAACGGTTTTACTTCATGAATGCAAGGAACGCCCTGTAGTTGCTGTACAGATCGGCCTGGGAGATGAGCTCGGAGGGCGCGTGCATGGAGATGACGGGCACGCCCAGGTCGACGGTATCGATATTGAGGTTGGCAAGGAACTTTGCCACCGTTCCGCCGCCGCCTGCGTCCACCTTGCCCAGCTCTGCCGTCTGCCAGATGACGCCCTGCGCATCGAACATCCTTCTGACCTCGCCCACGAACTCGGCAGAGGCGTCGTTGGAGCCGCTCTTGCCGCGCGAGCCCGTGAACTTGCTCATGCAGGTGCCGCAGGAGACGATGGCGGCATTCATCTTTTCATACACGCCGGGGAAATTGGGATCGTATGCCGCCGTCACGTCGGAGGAAAGACACTTGGAGGCAAAGCGCACCTTGCGGAAGTTGGCGCCCAGCGCCGTCGCGATCTCCTCCATCAGGTCCTCGTACACCTTGCACTGCATGCCCGTGGTGCCCTCGCTGCCGATCTCCTCTTTGTCGACGAGCATGGCAAGCACGGTGTGCTCGCTCGTCTCGTTGAGGACGGCAGTCAGCGCGGGATAGGCGCACACCCTGTCGTCGTGGCCGTATGCCCCGATGAAGGCGCGGTCGAAGCCGACGTCGCGCGCGGGGTAGGCGGGAACGGCGGAGAGCTCGGCGGAGAGGAAGTCCTCCTCGCACATGCCGTATTCTTTGTTGAGGTAATCGAGCACGGTGTATTTGATGCGCTTGCCCGCCTCGGCATCGGCACAGGGCAGGCCGCCCACGACCACGTTGAGCTGCTCGCCCTCGATGATCTTACCGCCCGTTTTGCCCATCTGCTCGCCGCCCAGATGGGGCAGCAGGTCGTCGATATAGAAGATGGGATCCTTTGCGTCCTCGCCCACCCTGATCTGCACGCGGGTGCCGTCCTTGAGCACCACAACGCCGTGCAGGGCGAGCGGGATGGCGGTCCACTGATACTTTTTGATGCCGCCGTAGTAATGCGTTTTCAGGAAGCACAGCCCGCCTTCCTCATACAGGGGATTCTGCTTGATATCCACGCGGGGTGCGTCGATATGCGAAGCGATGATGCGCATGCCGTCCGTCTCCAGATCGCGCGTGCCCACGCGGAACACGACCACGGACTTTCCGCGGTTGACAAAGTACTTCCTGTCGCCCGCAATGAGCGGATCGCCGAAGTGATACTCGGTAAAGCCCTTTGCCTGCGCCATCGCAACGGCGACGTCGCATGCCTCGCGCTCCGTCTTGGCGGCGTCAAGGAAGGCCTTGTAGCCCTCCGCATAGGCGTAGATCGCCTTGCGCTCCTTCTTGGACGCCTCCTCATAATAGTTCTTCTTGTCGTAGGCAAGTTCGCTGTAGCGCTCCTTTGCCCGTTCCTTTTTATCTGCCATAACAGCACTCCTTTTGTTTTGCTTTCGCAGATATTATAGCACGCAGACAGCGAAAACGCAACAGATTTCAAGAATATTCGCCGCTCTCGCCTTTTGCTTCCAACGCCGCGCACGGCCTGCTGAAAGAGCTTCTTCTCGCGTCTGACTTCTCCCGAACGCTTTCCGCCGTTCGATGTCATTTCCTTGATTTCAATCGGAGTTCGCTCGGAGTTCGGAATTAAGTTTTTATCATTTGCCATATTCCTCCCACCTCCTTGGGAACATGAAAAAAGCACCTTGCCAAACGGCTTGGTGCTTAATGTGTGTTGTTAAGCTATTTATTCTTCTACTATCTCGAACATTTCCGGAAAATATAAATAATCCTCACCGCTCTCATCCACAATTCTATAACATCCCTTTTCTATAGATAAAACATCATAGACCTTATCGTCGAGAATATCTCCTGTGTAAAATTCCCCTGCCAATTTCCTTTTTTCTGGAATAATCTTAACTTTCATCGACATATCTCTTGAATTTGATTTCTTCTTTTTCTGACTCATTTACCTGATACCAGTGAATTTCTGCGCTTCCCTCTTCTCCATTGTGAACAATCGTTCCAATACCCTTCACTTTTTGCCAATCTTCTGCTTTCCCGCCGTAGG
>CAJFNH010000172.1 GCA_904394195.1 Candidatus Gallimonas caecicola | reverse complement strand
TGCACGGAGAGGAGCCGCCGATGTCGTAGGGGTCCCAAACAGATTTGCGTAGCAAAGATTTTTGGGAAGAGGAGCAACAGGCGCAAAAGGCGTGATATCCGGCTGTGCCGGATATCCGGGAACTGTGCCTTGTTGCGACGAGGCGGCGCCTGCGGACAGCTGCGGGCGAGCTATCTGAAGGAAAATCCATGATAAAAAAGGTAAGGGGAGACTTATGCCGGAGATCAAAGTAGCGCCGTCCATCCTTGCGGGCGACTTCGCGCGTATGGGCGAGACGGTCAGGAAACTGGAAGAAAACGGTGCGGACTATATCCATTGCGACGTGATGGACGGGAACTTCGTGCCCACCATCACGTTCGGAAGCCAGATGATCGGCGCCATCCGTCCGTACACCCGCCTCCCGCTCGACTGCCACCTGATGGTGCTGCGGCCGGATACACGGCTGGAGGCTTTCGCGCGCGCGGGGGCGGATATCGTCACCGTGCACGTCGAAGAGTGCCGTGAGCTGACCGTGCAGACGCTGCGCATCATTAAAAATTACGGCATGAAGGCGAGCGCGGTCATCAATCCCAACACGCCCGTCGAGGAACTGTATGACTGCGCCGAGGTCGCCGACATGCTGCTGCTCATGAGCGTGCATCCGGGGTGGGGCGGACAGAAGTTCATTCCCGCCACGCTGGAAAAGATCGAAAAACTGCGCTCCTTTCTCATCCGCAACGGAAAAGGGGAGCTGGATATCGAGGTGGACGGCGGCATCACCGAGGGCAACGTGCACGACGTCATTGCGGCGGGCGCCAACGTCATCGTGGCGGGCAGCGCGGTGTTCCGCTCCGCCGATATGAAGGGGACCATCGGGAGGCTGCGCGGCGCATGAGGGCGATCGTACTGCTCAACGGCGAGCCCTACCGCGGAGCCATTGAGGACGGCGGCGCGCTTGTTCTGTGCTGCGACGGCGCTTATGACTGGGCGAAGGGGCGCGTGCGCATCGACGTCAACCTGGGCGACTATGATTCGCTCTCCTATGTGCCCGATCCCCCGCCCGCGCAGGTGTACCCTTCCGAAAAGAACTATACGGACGGCGAGCTTGCCCTTCAGCGCGCCATGGCGGCGGGGGCGGACGTCATTGAATTTTACGGCGGCGGCGGGGGCAGGGAGGATCACTTTCTCGGCAATCTGCACCTGCTGTACGCCGCCTGCAGGCGGGGCGTGCGCGCCGTCATGGTCACCAACTATGCGCGCATCTTTGCTGCCGAGGGCAGCGTGGAGCTGTGCGGCCTGCGGGGAAAAACAGTGTCCATTGTCCCGTTCGGCGGCCCGGCGCATATACTGGAGAGCGGCGGACTGTACTACCCTCTGCCCGATACCTTCGTCTACGGCTCCACGCGCGGCATTTCCAACGTGATCACGGCGGAGCGGGCGTATTTTAAAACGGAGGGGGTCGTGCTCGTGTTCGTCGACGAGCTCATCTGACAGGAGGAACTGAATATGAACGTCATCGTCTGCGTCAAACTTCCGGGGCTCTTTGCGCGGCTCGCGCGCCTGTTTGCAAGAAGGAAATGAAGTACTGCGACCTGCACTGCGATGCGCTCACGGCATCCGGCGCGCATCAGGTCACGGCGGAGCGCCTGGCGGCGGGCGGATGCCTGCTGCAGTGCTTTGCCGCGTTCGTCGGCGAGGGCGGCTTTGCCCGCTTTTGCCTTCTTGCGGACAAGTATGACGCCATGTGCGAACGGGAGGGATACCACAGGGTGCTGTGCGCATCCGACGTTCGCGAGGACGCCGTCAACGCTCTTTTTACGAGCGAGGGCGGCGCCTTTTCTACTCTGGAAGAACTCGAGGGGCTGTACGAGCGCGGCGTGCGGATGGCGGGATTTGTCTGGAACACGCCGACGGGTGCGGGTTTTCCAAATTTTCCAGAGGATGCGGGACTGTGCGCGGGGCGCGTTTCGCCCTCCGCGCGCGAAGGTGAGCGCGGTCTGACGGAGTTCGGCTTTGCCGCGGCGGAACGCATGGCGCAGCTGGGCATGATCGCCGATGTCTCGCACGGCAGCGACAGGCTGTTTGCTGAAATCGCGTCGCTGAAGCGGCCCTTTGTGGCGAGCCACTCCAATGCGGCGTCCGTGCAGGATTGGGCAAGAAATTTGACCGACGCGCAGATCCGCACGCTTGCAGACTGCGGCGGGGTGGTCGGGCTCAACTTCTGCGCGGATTTT
>CAJFNH010000171.1 GCA_904394195.1 Candidatus Gallimonas caecicola | reverse complement strand
GTGTTTCTCGCAGCCACGGGTTCGATTCACACCCTGTATGCCCTGATCGTTCAGGGGAAGATCTGGATCGCCGTTTTTCGGGACGGAGCGGTCGGTGCGCCCGGCACATGAACGTGCGGGAGGCTGTACATACTGTGGAAAGGCTGGAAAAGGCGGGCGTTGTGGACAGTGAGACCGTAAAAGTCATCACGCACTTCTCGCACAACAGCGCGCCGACGGCGCAGGCGGTAGAGTGCGCAGAGCGGGAGTACGGCTTTCTTGCGGCGTACGACGGCATGGTGCTGGAGATTTGACAGCCGGCGGAGGAACAAATGGACGATACTCTCTATTTGAGCGATCTGGACGGCACCCTTCTGCGCAGCGATCAGACGTTGAGCGAATATACCTGTTCGGTCATTGAGCGCATCGTGGAGGCGGGCGTGCACTTCTCCTATGCCACGGCGCGCAGCATCGATACGGCGGCGCGCGTGACCCGCGGCATCCGTGTGGACATCCCCGTCATCGTGCACAACGGCGCGTTCATCGTGGACAGCGTCACCCGCCGTCCGCTCTGGTCGGCAAAGTTCACCCCGCAGGAGGAGGAAGCGGTGTATTCTGCCTTTCTCGAGCAGGGGCTTTTCCCTCTGACGTATGCCGTTATCGACGGAAAAAACCGCTTTTCTTATATCCGGGAGCGATGCTCTGCGGCGCAGTGGGCGTTCGTGTGTTCGCGAAAGGGGTATGAGGATGACCGCCGCGCGCGGGAGATCTCCTCGCCCGCACAGGCTCTGGACGGGGACGTCTATTATTTTGCCTGTATTGCGGATGACGAACGGGCGCTTCAGCCCGTCTATGAACGGCTCAAGGATCGCTTCCGCTGCATTTTTTCGCGCGATATCTACACCGACGCACCCTGGCTGGAGATCCTTCCGCAGGGGGTGTCCAAGGCATCGGCGGCAGCCATCCTCGCGCGGCTGCTCGGCTGCAGGCGCATCGCGTGTTTCGGCGACGAGGTGAACGATCTGCCCATGTTCGAACTTGCCGACGAGCGGTATGCGGTGAAGAATGCAGCGCCCGAACTCAAAAAACTTGCCACCGCCGTCATCGGCTCCAACGACGAGGACGCCGTTGCCCGGTGGCTGCAAGCAAGGCTCCTTTAAAAAGTCCGGCGCCCCGCGGCATATGCCGCGGGGCGCGCTTCTTTTGATACGTCTTTTATTTTTCAGGTTCATCGTGCTTTTCGGGCTCGCCATGCGCGTCCTGCACGTCGGCGTCCTGTCCGGGCATAGGCGCTTTTGTCTTGCGGGGGACGGGCGTAAAGGCAAAGGTGCGCATGCGTGCGGGTTTTTTCAGAAAAAGGATGAAGAGGGGCACGAGCAGCACGAGCGTGCCGCACAAATGCAGGATCATGTCCTCCATCGTATCGAGAATGGCGGTGCCGCGCCGGCTGTTTACAAGATAGGTGCCGTCGGGAATGTCGTAGGCGCCGTCCGCGCCCATCTGTATCATGCCGTCCGACCAGCCCTGCGTGGAGGAGGAGGGGTCGATGCTGTCCACGGTGAACTCAAAGATCTCCCACAGATAGCCCACGGCGAGCGAAAAGAAGAGGGTGAACAGAACGCATGCGAGTACCTTGCGCGTTCCCTCGGGCTGATCCTTCATGAACAGGGAGGCGAGTCCGAGCCCCACGGCGGCGAACAGTACGCCGGAGAGGGAGTGCAGCACCATGTCCCACCGGGGGAAGTAGTCGTACATGTGCCAGACGTTGGATACGGTGTTGCCGAAGAAGGCGAACAGCGCGCAGCATACCACGAGCGGCGCGCCCGCGCGGAAGCGAAAGACAAATTCGGCGATATAGATGGCGGAGATCGTGCCGATGCTCACAAAAAAGTGCAGCAGGGCGTAGGAAAATCCGCCGCCGTCCAGCGTGCCCGCCTGAAAGCGGACGATGTTCCAGATGAGGCCCGCAATGTCGAGCGCGATGAGCACTGCCCATACGCCCAGCAACACGATGCTGCGCTTTGTCAGTTTTTTGCTGTTTTGTTGCATGTTCTCACCTCTTGTCTGCTTCTTACATATCGACACAAGGATAGCAAAATATCCCTCCTTTGTCAAGGATGGGAGAGAAAAAAGGGCTGCGGAGGCGTTCTTTTGCGTAAAACGAGGAGAAATCGGTGTGAAACAAGCGAAAACTGCGCAAAGCAGTTTACTTTTTTCAAAAAAAAGTGTACAATATACAAAACG
>CAJFNH010000170.1 GCA_904394195.1 Candidatus Gallimonas caecicola | reverse complement strand
CAGGTGCAGGGCGCACGCGTGCTCGTGCTCGGCGCGGGCGGCGCGGGCAGAAGCTGCATCTACAAACTCTCCCGCGCGGGGGCGCAGGTCTTTGCTTACGAGCGGGACGGGGCGCGGCTGGAGCGCGTGCACCGCGAGCTGGGCGCCTTTACCCCGCTCGGACAGGTGGAGGCGCTTGCGTACGATCTTGTGCTCAACTGTACGGGCGTGGGCATGCACGATACGGTGGGCAAAACGCCCTGCGTGCGCACGCAGGCGGGCGAGGAGAGCGTCGGCGAGTGGCTGCTTGCGCGCTGCTCTGCGGCGGTCGACCTCATTTACGAGCCGAAACAGTCGGAATTTCTGCGTATTGCCGCGTCGCTCGGGAAAAAGACGGTGAACGGCGACGCGATGCTCTTTTATCAGGCATACTATTCGGACTGCATCTATCTGGAGCGGACGCCCTCCGCTGCCGAAGCGAAGGCGTACTATCAGCAATATTCAGGGGGTATCTCATGACCATTCTCGTTCTCAACGGAGTCAACATCAATATGACGGGCAGGCGCGAGCAAGGCGTCTACGGCACGCAGACGCTGCGCGAGATCAACGAGCGCATCTGCTCCTATGCCGAAAAACTGGGCGTTACGGTCAAGTTTTTCCAGAACAACAACGAAGGGGAGATCTGCACCGCCATCCAGAGCGCCGAAGGGAAATACGACGGCATCATCCTGAACGCGGGCGCCTTTACGCATTACTCGTACGCCATCCGCGATGCCATCGCCTCCGTCAGCGTGCCCGTCGTAGAAGTGCATATGAGCAATGTGCACGCGCGCGAAGAGTTCCGCCGCAATTCCGTTCTGACGCCCGTCTGCCGGGGGGAGATCCTCGGTTTCGGCGCGAACAGCTATATCCTTGCATTGGAGAGTTTTCTGTTATGAATATCGTTCTGTGCGGCATGATGGGGGTGGGCAAGTCGAGCGTCGGCATCCGCATTGCCGAGCGTACGGGCAGGATGTGGTACGATACCGACGTCGTCATCACCGACCGCCACGGGCGCATCTCCGATATCTTCGAATTTTACGGCGAAGCGCACTTCCGCGCACTGGAGACGGAGGTGGTGCGCGAACTGTCCGGGCGGGACGGGCTGGTCATTTCCACGGGGGGCGGTCTGGTGCTCAAGCCGGAAAACAATGAACTGCTCAAACGGAACGGGCGCATCTTTTTCATGCGCGCGAGTTTTGAAACGCTGCTCAAGCGCGTGCGGGCGGATGAGACGCGCCCGCTGCTCAAAAATACGGGCAAGACGGCAGAGACGCTCGGGCATCTTCTGGAGATGCGCACGCCCGTCTACGAACATGTTGCCGATTATATCGTGGATACGGACGAAAAGTCCGTGGAGGAAGTGGCGGACGAGATCCTTGCCCTTCTGGAAAAGGAGAAGGCATGAGGGCGCTCGTCACGGGCGGAACGCGCGGCATCGGGCTTGCCTGCTGCCGCCTTTTTTCGCAGATGGGATATGCGGTCACCGCCCTCTATTCCGCCGATGAAAGGGCGGCCGCCGCTGCCCGCGCCGCTCTGCCTGCCGTCACCTTTCTGCGGGCGGACGTCTCCGACGAGGAGGCGATGCGCAAAGTTTTTTCGGATATTCCCGCCCTCGACGTGCTCGTCAACAACGCGGGCATCGACTGCTTTGCGCAGGTGCAGGACATGTCCTATTCCGCCTATCGCCGCGTGATGGACGTCAACATGGGGGGCACTTTTCTTGCCGTTAAATTTGCCGTGCCCAAGATGCTCTCCCGCGGCGGGGCGATCGTCAACGTCTCCTCCATATGGGGCGTGACGGGGGGCAGCTGCGAGAGCGTGTATTCCGCCTCCAAAGGGGCAATGATCGCCTTCACCAAGGCGCTTGCCGCGGAGCTCGCGCCCGCCATCCGCGTCAACTGCATCGCGCCGGGGGCGATCGATACGGCGATGAATGCGGGCTATACCGCGTCCGAGCGGCACGGCATCGAAAGCCGCATCCCGCTGGGGCGCTTCGGTACGCCGGAGGAATGTGCCGAGGCGATCTATTTTCTGGCGACGCACCGCTATATCACGGGGCAGGTGCTCGGCGTGGACGGCGGCGGACTGTAAGAATACATGGTTGCAGGCGGGTAGAAAGGGGTCCATTCACAGCGCCCTTTGCATGAGAGCGGGCGGGGATATCTTCTTCTTTCCGCATGCAATATAAAAATTTCAAAAAAATTTCCCGGAAAAAAAGGAGTTTTTGGTTTTTCTGCG
>CAJFNH010000169.1 GCA_904394195.1 Candidatus Gallimonas caecicola | reverse complement strand
GGAGATCTCCCCTTCGCCTTCATGTGCGCCCGCATAGCGGAACCTCTTTTTTGTGCCGCGGACTTTGAACAGATGTAAATCTTTGACATCTCGCGAAACGGTCGCCTGCGTTACGGCAAAACCGCGCGCCGCGAGCTCTGCACACAGTTCCTCCTGCGTCTCTATCTCTTTTTCCGCAATGAGCGCGAGGATCGCTTCATGACGAAGATTTCTGGACATGATGAACTCCTTATCAGTTGATCTTTTGCGTCAGACGGCGGAAGTATTCCCCCAGGCCGCGCGTCAGAAAGGTGACCGACCGTGCCGATCTGCGTACGGCAAGCCGGTCATCGGCGCCCGCTTCGCCCAGATAAACGCCGTCTCCGTACAGAATGAGCGCTCCCTGCGGCAGAGAAAAACACAGTTCGCTTTTATCGGAATAGGCGATGGGCCGGCTGCGCATCGAAAAGGCGCATACGGGCGTGAGTTGAAAGGTCGCGCAATCGGGCGTCATGATGCTCCCGCCTGCCGAGAGCGAATATGCCGTCGAGCCGGTGGGAGTTGCGACAATAAGGCCGTCCGCAACAAATTCTCCCGCATGGCTCCCGTCGATCGTGACGGATATCCTGACCACTTTGTTTTCCCTTCCGGGAGATACGGGATGCAGAAGCGCAAGCTCGTTGAGACAATCGAATGTGCGGCCGTTGAGTTCAACTTCCAGCATGGAACGCTCGATCCTGGCGCAGTTTTCATTCAGCACGAGCGGCAGAGCCGCGCTGCATTCCTCTTTTTCAAATTCTGTCAGAAAACCAAGCGTTCCGAAATTGACGCCGAGAATGGGGATCTCCAAAGCAGAAGCGCGCTTTGCTACGCGCAACATCGTACCGTCGCCGCCGAGGACGACAAGCCTGTCCACCCCGCCGATCTCTTCCGTGTTTGAAAAAACAAGAGCGGCATGCCCTTGGGCACGGATCTCGGCGGCAAGATCTTCCGCGACAGCAACGTCCGCCTGATCGCGGTTGTAAAAAATACCGATCTTCATCTCCGTTTATTATACAATAAAAAATGAATATATGCAAGTGTTTTTATAAAAAATTTCCTTCATCGGAAGAAATTTGTGCCCGGCGAAGAAATTCATCCTCGCCGATCGCTTCCGCCGATTTTTGAAGAAACACAACGTATTCGATATTCTTTCTCGCGACAACAGGCGCATTGACGACTGACCGGGGCGCCAGAGAGAGCTCAAGGCAAAAGCGGTAAAAATCCGAAAGAAGGGCGCGGTGATATCTGACGGGAAGAATGCCGCCTTTGCCGAGCCCCTTTCCGCCACATTCGAACTGCGGTTTGAAAAGCACGAATGCACGCTTGTCGCGATCAAGAATGTCTGCGACCGCAGGTAAAATCAGTTTAAGAGAAATAAAACTGACATCGGACACCACGCCGTCGATGCGTTCCGGAAAGCTCTCGCGCGTCAGATAACGCGCGTTTGTTTCGTCCATGACCGTCACCCGCGCGTCGTCTGCCAGAGCGGGCGCAAGCTGCGCCTTCCCCACATCCACCGCATAGACATGTCGGGCACCGCGCGAAAGCAAAACTTGCGTAAATCCGCCCGTACTTGCCCCCAGATCGGCAAAAACTTCGCCTGCGACCTCTTCGCCAAACGAATCCAACCCATGAGCCAGCTTATATCCGCCGCGGGAAACAAAGCCGGGCTCCTCACACAAAAAGGTAAAACGATCCTGTGCGTCAACGTCATCTGACGGCGTCAGCGCCTTTCCGTCGCGCAGAATGAGCCCCTTCCGGATAATATCCGCGGCACGCGTCCTCGAACCATATTTTTCCGCAAAAAATTTATCCGCGCGCATGACAGTCGATCAGATAGAAGAGCACTTCCCGGAAATTCGGCCCGAATTCTTCAAACAACGCTGCAGCTTGCCCATGAGGCAGAAAAATGTCGGGATACCCGAAAGATCGCACGACCTTTTCCTTGCCGCGCAGAACACGGGCGACTGCGTCGCCCAATCCCCCCGTCAGCACATTGTCTTCCAATGTAATAACATGCGTTTCTTTGCGCGAGAGAATCAATTCCTTGTCGACAGGCTTTAAAAAACGCGCATTGACAAGCGTTGCATCGCATCCGCGTTCCCGGGCGGCTGCAAGAACGCGTTCCGCAAAGCGAATGCACCGCTCCCCTGCCGCATAGATAATTATGTCAGACGAAGTACTATGTAAAACTTCATATTTTCCGATTTCAATGTGATTTGAGCGCCCTTCTTCCCCCTCCCTCGGGTAACGGATCGCAAGCGGCTTTCCGTATG
>CAJFNH010000168.1 GCA_904394195.1 Candidatus Gallimonas caecicola | reverse complement strand
GGAAATTTTTCGGAAAAGAAGTTTGCCCCGCGTGAGCCGGAAGCTCACGCGGGGCAAGTTTTTGTTTTTCAGAGCAGCGGATTTGCCGGATCACTTTTTCATGCTCAAGTACACCATCAGCACGGCGATGTCGGCGGGGGAGACGCCGGAGATGCGCTCCGCTTGACCCAGATTCAGGGGACGGACGCGGGCGAGCTTTTCGCGCGCCTCCAGCCGAAGGCCGGCGATGGCGGCGTAGTCGATGTCGGCGGGCAGGGGGCTTTGCTCCATCTTTTTCAGGCGCTCCGCCTCGTCGCGGCTGCGCTTCAAGTACCCCGCATAGCGCACCTCCGTCTCGCAGGAGAGCTTCACGTCGGCGGGCACGTCCTGCAAAATGCCGAACACGTCGCATATGTTCTGCAGCGGGATGCCGCGGCGGATGAGGTCGGCATACGTCACGCCCGCCGAAAGGGGAGGCTGGCCGTGTTCCTGCACGAGGGCGTTCGCCTTCCTTTGCTCGGCGCGCTCCTCCAGCGCGGCGGCGGTCGCCTCGCGCAGTGCCCTTCTGGTCAGAAATTTTTGGTAACGTTCCTCGGTAACCAGGCCGCAGTCATACCCGATCTGCGTGAGGCGCTCGTCGGCGTTGTCCTGGCGCAGGACAAGGCGGTATTCCGCGCGCGAGGTCATCATGCGGTAGGGCTCGTCCGTGCCCTTGGTCACAAGGTCGTCGATGAGCACGCCGATGTATGCCTGGTCGCGCCGCAGCACGAGGGGGGGCATGCCGCGCAGCGCGAGCGAGGCGTTCAGCCCCGCCATCAGTCCCTGTGCGGCGGCCTCTTCATAGCCGCTCGTACCGTTGATCTGTCCCGCCGTATACAGGCCCTTCACCTTCTTGAACTCGAGGGTGGGCAGCACGTCCAGCGTATCGACGCAGTCGTATTCGATGGCGTAGGCATAGCGCACGATCTCGCACTTCTCCAGCCCCTTCACGGTGCGGTACATCGCCTTCTGCAGATCGTGCGGCAGAGAGGTGGACATGCCCTGTACATACACCTCGGTGGTGTCCGCGCCTTCGGGCTCCAGAAAAAGCTGGTGGCGCTCCTTATCTGAAAAGCGCACCACCTTCGTTTCGATGGAGGGGCAGTACCTGGGACCCGTCGAGGAGATGGCGCCGTTGTACAGCGGCGCGCGGTTAAGGTTTTCAAGGATGATCTTATGCGTTTCGGCGTTGGTATAGGTGAGGTAGCACACCTCCTGATGATCTGCGGGCAGCACGCCGTCGCTTAAGAAGGAGAAGGGATACACCTCCTCTCCGGGCTGCACGGTGAGAGCGGAGCGGTCCACGGTGCGCCCGTCCAGGCGGGCGGGGGTGCCCGTCTTGAAGCGTCGCACGCGAAAGCCCAGGCGGATGAGCGCTTTTGTGAGCATGGTGGCGCGCGCAAAGCCGTTGGGGCCGCTCTCGGCGATCGTCTCCCCCGTGATGGTGCGCGCGTTCAGGTACACGCCCGTGGCAACGATGACCGCGCGGCAGGAAAAGATGCCTCCGTAGGAGGTGACGACGCCCGTCACATGGCCGTCCTCCGTGAGGATATCGGCTGCTTCGCCCTGCACGATGCGCAAATTTTCGGTGTGCTCGAGCAGGCGCTTCATTTCGGTGTGGTACTTGTTCTTGTCCGTCTGGGCGCGCAGTGACTGCACCGCTGCGCCCTTGCCCTCGTTGAGCATGCGGTACTGCAGGGCGGCAAGGTCGGCAACGAGGCCCATCTCCCCACCCAGCGCGTCGATCTCGCGCACCAGGTGTCCCTTGGCGGTGCCGCCGACGGAGGGGTTGCAGGGCATGAAACCGATGCTGTCCAGGTTGAGGGTGAGCATGACGGTTTTTAGTCCCGTGCGCGCCAGGGCCACGGCGGCCTCGCAGCCGGCATGCCCCGCGCCGATGACCACGGCGTCATATTGTCCTTCGGAAAAAGTGTTCATAGTCCGTTTAAGAAAGCCCCTTTGCGGGGGCTTGTTATCATGATGCGGCAAAGGGAGTCACTGCGTTATGCCTTTTGCGCCTCGATTCGCCGCTTATGCAGCTTTTGCGGAAAAACGTGTGACCGTGCTATAAATACCTCCGCAAGCAGGGTTGCCCTGCGCAGCGGGACCCTATTGCGCATACCTGCGCTTTTGCGGAAAGGTGAAGCTGCCCTTGCTATAAAACCATGCGCGAGGAAGGTTGCCTTCCGCTGCGCGCCTCAATTTGCCGACACTTCGGCTTGGTGGAAAGATTGAATTTGCGCGAGCTAAAATTTGTAAGCCCTTAAAATCGCGCAAAGAAAGAAAACGG
>CAJFNH010000167.1 GCA_904394195.1 Candidatus Gallimonas caecicola | reverse complement strand
TTTGCTTCGCGGGCGCGTTTGAGGATTCTGGTGAGTTCGACGGCGTTTTCAACAAAATCGACCAGATCGGGATATTGTTCGCGCGTGCGGCGGTCCCCCTGTGCGATCGCCGTGACCGCCGTGTAGGTCATCCGGTGGCGCGAGCAGATGACGGAGGGCATCACGCGTTTATCGATCACTCTGCCGCGCGTGTCGATGGTCATGAAGCAGGAGAGCGTCAGACGGGGCACGCCTTCATTGAGTGAACAGATATTGTTGGAGAGGTCGGTCGGCAGCATGGGAAGCACACGGTCGGGGAAATATACGCTCGTCCCGCGCTCGTATGCCTCATTGTCGAGCACGCTGCGCCATCTGACGTAATGCGTGACGTCCGCGATGTGCACGCCCAGGTGATATTTTCCGTTTTCCTTGCGGATGGAGATGGCGTCGTCGATGTCGCGCGTATCTTCGCCGTCTATCGTGATGATGAGCTCGTCACGCAGGTCCACGCGGCCGGAAAGATCATCGAGCGGCGAACGCTGCGCTTGGCGCTGCGCTTCTTCCAGCACTTCGGGGGGAAATTCCTCCTTCAAGTCGTGTGCGCGGATGAGGGCAAGTTCTTCCACGAAGAAGTCTCCGCCCTTGCCGAGCACTTCTATGATCTCGCCCGTGGGCATGCGTCCCTCAAAGGAGCGGATGCGCGCAACGACCTTTGCGCCGTCGGCAGCGCCCTTGCAGCGGTCGCTCGGGATAAAGATATCGGTGGAAAATTTTCTGTCATCCGGATGGAGCGTCCCACCCGTGCGTTCGCGCCGGAACGTACCGACAAGCTGCGTATAGCCGCGTTGCAGAATGGCAAGCACTTCGCCCTCGTCGCCCATGCCGGGGTTTTTGGCAAAGGCAAGCACGGTGTCCTTGTTGAATGCGCCGCGCAGCGCGCGGTGGGGGATGAACAGATCGTCGAGTTCAGGATCGTCCGGTACAAAAAAGCCAAACCCGCGCTCGTTTCCGGAGATCGTTCCGCGAACGGCGCCGAACTGTTGCGCGGTGCCGTATCTGCCGCGCAGATCACACAACAATTCGCCTTCGCGCGCGAGAGAGCGCAGCATGTCTTCAAGTCCTGAAGCCGCTTTCCCCTTCAGGTGCAGTTTTTTTGCAATGGCGTCGGCGGTGAGAAGGGCAAAGGAGCCGTCGCGTATTTTTTGTAGGAGTGTTTGTTTTGCGTTCATATTGCGTTTTGAAAGATATTTCTTTAGAAAAAAACGGACCGCCCGAAGCCGCCCGTCATTTTGTGTTACCGGTTGTGTTATGCAGAAGTCACATCGCCCCAGATCGCGGGGATCTGCAAAATAAAGAAGATGATCGCAAGAACTGCAAGTACCGCAAGGCAGATGATCGTCCACATCTTGAGCTTCGACTCAATGGAGCGACCTTTGTTTTTACCGTAAAAGGTCTCGCTGGAGCCGCCGAGCGCGTCGATGCCTTGGGAGTTGCCGGGCTGAAGCATGACGAGGATGATCGCGGCAAGCGCGGCGACCGCCATAAGGGCGATCAGCGTATAGTTGATGGCGTAATAGACATCGGAGAGCCATGTCGGATTGAAAATGGCGGGGACAAGTAAATTCAACACAGTATATTTTGTTCCTTTTCTTTGAGAATACGCTGAAAAGTATAGCATATCCTCGCGTAAAACACAACTTTTTTTGGGTGCATTTCCGAATAAAGTCTTTAAAAAGCAAAATTTTTGTTGGCGTTCGGTCTTTGCATGGATTGACTTTTACGCGCGCGTACGCTATAATAACAGCATATGGACAACCTTGTACTCATCGGGATGCCGTCGTCCGGAAAAAGTACGGCGGGCGTTCTGCTTGCAAAGAGGATCGGCTATGGGTTTATCGACAGCGATCTTATCATCCAGGGCGAGCAGGGCGCGCTCCTTTCGGAGATCATCGAGCGGGAGGGCGCGGAAGGGTTCCTCGCCATCGAAGAGCGCGTGAACGCAGGGCTTGCGGCAATGCGATGCGTCATCGCCACGGGCGGCAGCGTGTGCTATTGTGAACGCGCGATGAAACACCTGAAGACGCTTGGGAAGGTGGTCTATTTACAATTAAGTAAGGATGAGGTAGCACGCAGGATCCCGAGCCTTGTCAGACGGGGCGTTGTCATGCGCGGCAGTGTTGCCACGCTCGACGCACTCTACCGCGAGCGCGTGCCGCTGTATGAGCGGTATGCGGACGTCACCGTGCGTTGCGACGGACAGACGATCGACGAGACGGTGGAGGCGATCGCTGCGGCTGCCGGTTTTTCGATATGAGGATTTGTATATACGGAGCCGGGGCGATGGGGACC
>CAJFNH010000166.1 GCA_904394195.1 Candidatus Gallimonas caecicola | reverse complement strand
GTGGAAGTGCAGTACAAGGTGGACGCCTATTACAACAAGCCTGCCGACCGAAGCGTGCGCTATGACGACCCCGTATTCGGAATTGATTGGGGGGTGTCCGCGCCCGTTCTTTCGGACAAGGATAAAAATGCGCCGCTGCTTGCCAAAAGCGATGTGGCGTTCACATATGGCGGTGACGTATGAAAATTCTTGTGACAGGTGCCAACGGTCAGCTCGGCTATGACGTCTGCCGCCGCCTGGCGGCGCTCGGGTATGCGGCGGAGCGCGACTACCGCGGTATCGACATTGCCGACCTGGATATCACAAACGAGCGCGCCGTGCACGAATATGTGCAGGCGTACCGCCCGGATGCCGTCATCCACTGCGCCGCCTATACTGCGGTCGACCGTGCGGAGGGAGAGCGCGATGCCTGCATGCGCGTCAACGCATACGGCACGAAATACCTTGCGGAGGCGGCGGCGGAGATCGGCGCCCGCTTTCTCTATATTTCTACGGACTATGTGTTCGATGGCGAAAAGGAAGGGGCATACCTTCCGGAAGACGACGTCTGCCCGGTGTCCGTCTACGGGGAGAGCAAGGAACTGGGCGAACAGTTCGTGCGCGCGGCGTGCGCGCAGCATTTCATCGTGCGCATCTCTTGGGTGTTCGGCGTGCACGGGAACAATTTTATCAAGACCATGCTCCGCCTTTGCGAAACGCGTGATACCCTCAATGTGGTTTGCGATCAGGTCGGCTCGCCGACGTACACTTCAGACCTCGCCGTGCTGCTGTGCGACATGATCGGGACGGAGCGATACGGCACCTATCACGCGACCAATACAGGCACTTGCAGCTGGTACGAATTTGCCTGCGAGATCTTCCGCCGGGCGGGCAAGCATGTGAAGGTCGTCCCGGTCACAACGCAGGAATATCTGTGCATGGTGCCGCAGCAGGCGCACCGCCCGAAAAATTCGGTGATGGCGCAAGACAAGCTTACAAAGAACGGATTTGCCCTTCTTCCCGACTGGAAGGACGCGCTGGGGCGTTTTCTTGCGGAAATATAGGGGACTTTGATATGAAGATCGATGGAGTCGTGGTGTTGTACCAACCCACGGAAGAAAATATATTGAATATTTTGCAGTATGCTCCGTTGCTTGACCGGCTCTATGTTGTCGATAATTCCGAGCCGCCGGAAAACATGCTTTTGCAAAAATTATCGGCGGCATCAAATGTAGAGATCGTTCCCATGAATGGGAATCAAGGCATTGCAAAAGCACTGCGCGTCGGATTGGAGAAAGCGATGCAAGACGATGCGGATTTCTGCCTGACAATGGATCAGGACAGCATTTTCCCTACAGATCAGATGCACAATATCAAGAAGTATCTTTCACGGGATGATATCGATGACTATGCGATCATCGGGTTGAATGTCAATCAGATCGGAACTCCACCGGGACTGGTGGCGACGAAACTTATATTGACATCCGGAAATTTGATAAATGTTAAAAATTACCGCTTGATTCAGGGTTTTCGGGAAGAGCTGTTTATTGATTCGGTTGATTATGAATTGGATCATCAGTTTTACAAGGTTGGAAAAAAGATAGCGTATATCAATGAAATCAGTTTGAAACACACCGTCGGATCTCCGGAGGCTATGAATATTCTGCATCAAAAGATCACATTGCTCAATCACAGTCCCGTACGTTATTACTACCGCTATCGGAACAATTATGTTTTGTATCGGGAAGATAAAAAATTTTATAAAGAAGTGCGTTGGATGGATCAAAAGCAATTTATCAAGATTTTATTATTTGAGAAGAATAAAAGGAAAAAACTGGCAATGATCCGTTTGGGGATCCGGCATGCAAAACAAAAAAAATTAGGACGATTGGAGGAAATTCATGAGTAAATATCTTGTGACCGGCGGCGCCGGATTTATCGGCGGAAATTTCTGCCATTATATGGTGAACAGCTATCCGGAGGATGCGTTCGTCTGCCTTGATGCGCTCACTTACGCGGGCAATCTGGAGACGCTCGCGCCCATCATGGATAAACCCAATTTCAAGTTCGTGCACGGAAACATCTGCGACAGAGAGCTTGTGTTTTCCCTCTTTGAGGCGGAGAAGTTCGACTATGTCATCAATTTTGCCGCAGAGAGCCATGTCGATCGCTCCATTGAAAATCCGCGCATCTTTCTGGAGACCAACATCCTCGGCACCCAGACGCTGATGGACGCCTGCCGCAAATACGGCATCCGCCGCTATCATCAGGTGTCCACCGATGAGGTGTACGGCGATCTTCCGCTCGACCGGCCCGATCTGTTTTTTACGGAGGAGACGCCCATTCACACGTCCAGCCCGTACAGCGCGTCCAAGGCGGGGGC
>CAJFNH010000165.1 GCA_904394195.1 Candidatus Gallimonas caecicola | reverse complement strand
GAGAGCGCCGTCGAGAAGAGGGTCGCCACGGTATTTGCCGTTTCGGCGGTATAGCTGCCGCTGATATACAGGGTGTTCTGGTCATACACTTCGCTGACCGAGAGATTGAGCACGAGCGAATCGCCGACGTAGAAGTACAGCGTGACCGCCGTTTCCGCAGCGCCCGACGTTGCCGAAGCGAGCGCCGACCTGCCCTTATCCGTGAAGATGAACTCGACGTACCCCGTTTCGCCCGTGGCACGCGCATTGACCGCCTCGACATAGTCGAGGATCGTCTCATTCGAACGGATGGAGAAAAGATCGGTCGCAGACGCCTCATCCGAGCCGTATGTGATATTGAGCTCGCCCGTATAGGCAAAGACGGTGATGGCGGTATATTCGCCGCCCATCATGGCGGGCAGGAACACGCGGATGGCATAGTCCCCCACCGCGTCAACGCGCGCGCCGTCCACCCGCAGGCGGGCAAAGCGCTCGGTCACGGTGGCAAGCGCGGAGGCATAGCCCTCGCGGAAGCTCTCCATCACGGTGCCGTCCTCGTTCGCAGCAACGCCCTTTTCGAGATAGACGGAGCCGTTTTCATCGGGATAACGCACATAGTCCGCTTCGTATTCCGCGCGGTCCGCATCGCTCATATCGCGGATATTGTCGTCATACTCCTTGGCAGAGATGACGCCCTCGGGATAGTACACGGCAGAATAGCCGCCGCCCAGATATGCGCCCGCGTCGGCGTTCGCGCCGTACGCAAGCCCCAGGTCGGCGTCCTTTTCCATCATGCGCATGACGGAACTGAACGTGTACAGGTTGTCCGTTCCGTAGGAAAACGAAACGGTACAGATAAAGCACAAAGCGGCGATCAACAGGGTGTAAATCACCAGCAGGACCACCGATTTTTTCTTGCCCATTGCCTCCTCCTGTATCGTGAACGGGGAATGCCCAAATGCTCTTCATGGGAATACCCAAAAATGCTCTTTCGGAAAATTCTCGCTCCTCTCATTATATAGAAAAAGGGCGGCTCCGTCAAGCCGAAACGCGCCGCTTTTCGCATTTTTTGCCTAATTTTCGCGTGACTTGCGCTGTGCAAGAACGTGCATGGCGCACTCGATGCGCTTTTTCATCATTGCGCAGGTCATTTCATACGGCTTGTTGATGTCGCCGTTATAGTGATAGTTGTTGGCGCTGCACCCGCCCGAACAGATGAACTTGGCAAAACAGTCGCCGCACTTTTCGCGCGTGAACAGGCTGGACGAGGCGAACTTTTCACGGATGTCCGTGCGCACGACGCCCTCATACACGCTGCCCATGCGCCAGCGCGCGTCCCCCGCGAACTGATGGCAGGGGTACAGGTCGCCGTTCGGCACGACGGAGAGGTACTCGTTGCCCGCCCCGCACGCCGAGACGCGCTTTGCAAGACAAGGCCCGCCCTCCAGATCGATATGAAAGTGGAAGAAGGAAAAGCCCCTTCCCTCCGCCTCGCGCCGGATGTACTCGTCGCACAGCTTTTCGTACTCCGCCCCGATGGCGGGCAGGTGTTCGGGCCTGATCTGCAGTTCGGGAATGTCGGTGACGACGGGCTCCACCGAAAGAGAGTCAAACCCCTCGTCTGCAAGAAAGAGAACGTCCTTGGAAAAATCAAGATTTTTCGCCGTGAACGTGCCGCGTACATAGTAGTGCTTTTCGCCGCGCAGCTTTACGAACTTTTTGATCTTGCCGATGACCGCATCGAAGCTGCCCTTGCCGTTGATGGTCTTGCGGACGGCGTCGTGCACTTCCTTTCTGCCGTCGAGGGACAGGACGACGTTCTCCATCTCCGCATTGAGGAATCGGATGGCATCGTCGTCCAGGAGCAGTCCGTTGGTGGTGGTGGTGAACAGGAAGCGCTTGCCGCGCTTTGCCGCCTCCGCCTTGGCATAGGCGACCGTCTCTTTGATGACGTCCAGGTTCATGAGGGGCTCGCCGCCGAAAAAGTCCACCTCGAGCACCTTTCTGGAGCCGCTGTTTTCGATGAGGAAGTCGATGGCGCGCTTTGCCGTATCCGCGCTCATCATCTCGCGCGCGGCGTGATAGGCGCCCTCGTCCGCAAAACAGTACTTGCAGCGAAGGTTGCAGTCGTGGCAGATATGGATGCACAGCGCCTTGAGTTCCCTCGATTTGACGGGCGCCGTCTTTACCTCTTCGGCGTAGAGCAGCCCCTCTTCTTTCAGTCCTTCGATATCGGCGAGCGTGGCGCGCAGCTCCTCGTCGGTGAACTCCACGCTCTCGCCCGCAAGGTGGCGCGCCGTCTTTTCGTCGCACTCGTGCAGCGCGCCGCTGCCCGTATCGTAGAGGTAGTAGTGTTCGTGATAGTTGAAGATATGTACCATAAAAATAAATCCCCG
>CAJFNH010000164.1 GCA_904394195.1 Candidatus Gallimonas caecicola | reverse complement strand
CCCCCCCCGATGTCAACCCCAGCAGAATAAAATCTGTAAGAATTAAATTATTTCTCCTCACATAACACGCCACGCAGGAAACACGGCGCCGCTTGACAATCCGCAAAAAACAAATTATAATTTAAGAAAAAACGGGAAGGAAACGGTATGCCGATTCAGGGAACACTTTTTGAGGACGCAGCAAGTCAACCGCTTGCGGCACGGCTGCGCCCGCGCACGCTGGAGGAATACTGCGGACAGAAACACCTTCTGGGGGAAGGAAAAGTATTGCGACGGCTCATCGAAAGCGACAACATCGGCTCCATGATCTTCTGGGGACCGCCCGGCGTTGGAAAAACGACGCTTGCACGCATCATTGCACAGCGCACCAAGGCCGCCTTCATCGATTTCTCCGCCGTAACAAGCGGCATAAAGGAGATCAAGCAGGTGATGGAACAGGCGGAAAAGACGCGCCGCTTCGGCGGTAAGACAATTCTGTTCGTCGACGAGATCCACCGCTTCAACAAAGCACAGCAGGACGCCTTTCTCCCCTATGTGGAAAAGGGCAGCATCATCCTGATCGGCGCAACGACGGAAAACCCCTCCTTTGAGATCAACGGAGCGCTTCTCTCGCGCTGCAAGGTGTTTGTGCTTCAAGCGCTCTCCGCAGACGAGCTGTGCGAGCTTCTGCACCGCGCGCTGTCCGATCCGCGCGGCTTTGGACAGCAGCATGTGGAAATTTCCGATGACCTCGTGCGCGCCATCGCCAACTTCGCCAACGGCGACGCACGCAGCGCCCTCTCCACCCTGGAAATGGCGGTGCTCAACGGCAGCCTTGATGGTGACAAGGTCGTTGTCACCGCCGAAAATATCGAACAGTGCACTTCCAAAAAATCCCTTCTGTACGATAAAAAGGGAGAAGAACATTACAATCTGATCTCCGCGCTGCATAAATCTATGCGAAATTCCGATCCGGACGCCGCCGTCTACTGGCTGGCGCGCATGCTGGAGGCGGGTGAGGACCCTGTCTACATTGCACGGCGCGTCACGCGCTTTGCCAGCGAGGACGTGGGACTTGCCGACCCGCGCGCGCTCGAACTGTGCGTGGCGGCGTTCGAGGCATGCCGTCTGATCGGCATGCCGGAGTGCAGCGTTCACCTGACACAGGCAGTCGTCTATCTTTCGCTCGCGCCCAAATCAAACGCGCTCTACATCGCCTACGAGCGTGCAAAAAAGGACGCTTCGACCATGCTTGCCGAGCCTGTCCCCCTTGTCCTTCGCAATGCTCCCACGCGGCTCATGAAAGAACTGGATTACGGAAAAGGCTACCAATATGCGCACGACAGCGCTGACAAACTGACCGACATGCAATGTCTGCCGGACAGCCTTGCCGGAAAGACATATTACTCCCCCACAGAGGAAGGGCTGGAAGCGAGATTCAAGGCACGCCTGCAGGAGATCATGGCATGGAAACAGGCGCACAAAAAGAACAAACCGCAACAATAAAAAAGCGGCGCAGACCCGATGTCCTGCGCCGCTTGCGTTTCAGTTATTTTCGACTCACTTCAGGAATTTTCCGTAAACTTCGGAAACGGGCGCGAAAGAGGCAAACGTATCGGGATACTTGTGCAGGATGCGCTGCACTTCCCCGACCTGGCGCTTGCGGATGACGCATACAAGCACCGACTTATCAAGGTGGGAATACATACCCGTTGCGTGCAGTTCCGTTACGCCATGATGCAGCCGCTGCATGATCTCTTCAGCGATCTCCTCGGGATGATCGGTGATGATCTCAAAGCGGAACGCCGTTTTGAAACCACGCAGGATCGCATCGCTCGTTTCGCTCGTTACAAACAGGGATACGAGCGCAAGAAGCACGGGATCAAGCTTTTCGGCAAAAGGCGCGCCCTGATGATACACAAAAAAGGATGCCAGCACAACGCACGCGTCGAACACGGAGGTCATTGCGCTGACGCTCAGATTTTTATATTTTTTATTGACCAGGGAGGCAAGCACCGTCGTCCCGCCGCTCGTTCCGCAGCTCTTGATGGTGACGGCAAGCGCAATGCCCAGAAATACGCCGCCCGCGATCGCCGCAAGAATGGCGTTGTATTCCGGCGCATAACATAATTTGTCCATGCCAGGGATGTAGTCAAACACAATCAGCAGTCCCGATGTAAACAGCATGGACAGCGTAGAGACCACCGCGCCGAACTTGCCGATGAGAAAAAACGCGACAAAGAATAGCGGCACATTCAGAATAAGCAGAAAAATACCGGAATTCCAACCGATCAGCTCCTGCAAAAGCACGGCGATGCCGTTGATGCCGCCCGGCGCAAATTCATTCGGCGTGGTGAACATGTAGATCGCAAGCGCGCGTACGATCCCCGAAAGCAGGAC
>CAJFNH010000163.1 GCA_904394195.1 Candidatus Gallimonas caecicola | reverse complement strand
AGCAGGGCGTGCGCGAGGCGGGCGGTCTCCCGCTCGAGGTCATGACGACCGCCATCTGCGACGGAATGGTGCTCAAGGACCCCAAATATATCGAGATCCCCAGCCGCAATTCCATTGCCGACCAGGTTGAGATCACGGTGGAGGGCAATTTCTTTGACGGCATGGTCATGCTCTCCTCCTGCGATTCCATCGTACCCGGGCACCTGATGGCGGCAGCCCGGCTGGACATTCCCACCATCGTGGTGACGGGCGGATATATGCCGCTCGGGCAGTGCCGCGGGAAGGAGGTTTTGCATATCCACGCGCAGGACAAAGTGGGAACGGTGAAGGAAGGGCGCATGGATTGGGATGAGTACAACGAGCTCATCGAAAAATCGTGGGGAACGTGCGGTGCATGCACCTCCATGACGACCGCCAATTCCATGTGCATGATCGCGGAGGGGCTGGGCATGACGCTGCCCGGAAATTCCACGATGTCCGCGGTGAGTTCGGAACTGCGCAATCTTGCCTTCCGTGCGGGCAAGCAGATCGTCGAGCTGGTCGCAAAGAAGATCACGGCGCGCCGGATCATGACGGTGGACGCCATCAAAAACGCCATCAGGCTGGACATGGCGGTCGCGGCTTCTTCCAACCTCATCCTGCACATCCCCGCGATCGCGCACGAGGCGGGCTACGATCTGCCCTGGTGGAAGTACTTTGACGAGGCTTCGGGCGAGATCCCGCTCCTTTCCCACCTGGCGCCGAGCGGCCCTTACAGCCTGAAGGACCTCGACCTTGCGGGCGGCATGCGCGCCCTGCTCAAAAACCTGCTTCCCAAACTCAACGGCGACGTGCTGACGGTCACGGGCAAGACGCTGCGCGAGAATGTGGAGAGCGCCGTGTGCTACAATGCGGACGTCATCCACACGCTGGACGCGCCCGTCATGAAGGAGCCGGGCATCGGCGTGCTGTACGGCTCCCTTGCGCCCGAGGGCTCCATCATCAAGATCGCGGCGGTGCCCGCGCAGCTGATGACCTTCCGCGGCAGGGCGCGCGTGTTCAATTCGCTGGAGGAAGGTCTTGCTGCGCTGCGCAGCGGGAACATCCATCCCGGCGACGCGTGCGTGCTGCGCTTCCTCGGCCTGAAAGCGCGCTTCGGCACGACCGCGTTCACCTTCCAGGAGGAGCTCAAGGGCAGGGAGGAACTGTTCAATTCCTGCGCCGTCATCACGGACGGCAGATTTTCGGGCGGCTCGTCCGGGTTGAGCGTGGGCTACGTCTCGCCCGAGGCGGCGCTGGGCAGCCCGCTCGCCATCGTGGAGGAGGGCGATGAGATCGCCATCGATATCCCCAACCGCAGGATGGACCTTCTGGTCGACGAAAAGACGGTGCAGGCGCGCCTGAAAAAGTTCCATTGGACCTTCCCCAAGGGCGTCTACCCGCGCTATCTCGAATTCTTTGCAAAGAACGTCTCCTCGATGGCGAAGGGGGGCATCTGGGATGACGAGTGAGACGCTCGTCTGCACATGCCTCATCATCGGAGGGGGGCTCTCCGCCCATGTCGCCGCCGAGGAGATCGCAAAGAGCGGCGGCACCGTCGTGTTGATCGCGGACGGGGCGGGCGCCTCCCCCTATGTGCACGGGATACAGATCCCGACGCTCGTATGCGACAGCGCACAGCTCTTTCTGCGCGATACCTATGAGGGCGGCTGCCGGCAGGGCAACTACGCGCTGGAGCAGCTGCTGTGCGAGGGAAGCCTTGGCGTGCGGGAACAGCTTGAAGAACTCGGGCTGCACCCCAACCGCACGCCCGACGGACAGGTGGAGCTCCTGCAGCCGCTGGGGGCGTCCTGCCCGCGCGTGGTCAGCGTGGGCAACGCGCTCGGCGCGTTCGCGCTTGCCGCGATCAAAAGCCGGCTGGCGGGAAGGGTGCGCATGCTCTCCGGCCGCGCGGTCAGGCTCTTTTGCAAGGACGGCGCCTTTGCCGCCCTGTGCTATGTGGAAGGCAAGCCGCTCCTTATCGGAGCGCAGACGGTGCTGCTCGCGGCGGGCGGCTTCGGAAATTTGTACGCGTTCACGACGAACAGCGCGGACATGGGCGGCGACGCGCTCGCGATGGCATACGGCGCGGGCGCGCAGCTGATCGACCTGGAGTTCGTGCAGTTCGAGCCGAGCGTTGCGGTCTGGCCGCAGGCGGTGCGCGGCAAGAGCGTCATCACCACGCTCTTCTATGACGGCGCCGCCCTGTACAACGGCAGGGGAGAGCGCTTTATGGGCGAACAGGAGGGGGCGGAGCGCGTCGGCAAGGACGTGCTCGCCGCCGCCATGTTCCGCGAGATCGCCGCCGGGCGGGGCACGGAGCACGGCGGCGTCTATCTGGACTGCACGCGGGTGGACGCGCAGAAGATGCGCACGGTGTATCACGCCTACTATGAGCGCTACCTTGCCTGCGGCATCGACCTTCTGAAGCAGCCCGTGGAGATCGCCGCGGGCGCGCACACCACGCTGGGCGGCGTGCG
>CAJFNH010000162.1 GCA_904394195.1 Candidatus Gallimonas caecicola | reverse complement strand
AGTTTTGCACCGGGGAGAAAGGGAACGGGGATCAGACTCTCGATGAGAAATGCAACCAGTCCGAGCCCGGCGAGAATTCCGAGCATGGCTATTTTTTTAGCGACCGATTTTCTTCCCGCATTCT
Organism: Candidatus Gallimonas caecicola; assembly: GCA_904394195.1. GTDB lineage: Bacteria > Bacillota > Clostridia > Christensenellales > Borkfalkiaceae > Gallimonas > Gallimonas caecicola. Next base: position 2,418 of record CAJFNH010000162.1, on the reverse strand, counting down.
CCATAACTATTATTATAATTCAGTTGCAAAAAAAGTCAATCGCAAAGCGGAAAAAACATGAAAATATGTATGAACGCCGTGCGGAATACACCGCTTGACAACAGCGTGTGAAGCGTGTTATACTGTGTGTATGGAGAAAATCTACGATGTCATCGTGGTGGGCGGAGGGATCGCCGGTTATTCCGCCGCTCTCACGTTGAAGAGTCTGAAGCGCGACTGCCTCTGGCTGGGTGCGGACCTGTTCGGCGAAAAGCTGCGTGCAGCCGAATATGTGCGCAATTATCCGGCGTTTACGGGCAAGGGCGCGCAGTTTGCCGCCCGTCTTGAGGAGCAGATGTCCGGGGAGAGGATCGCATTTACGCGCGGCCGGGCGGACGCCGTATATGCCGGAGAAACGTTTACCGTTACAGTCGGCGAAACATCATATCTTTCGCGCGCCGTGATTCTGGCGACCGGGGTATCGCAGACGGGGACCGTCAAAGGAGAAACGAACTTTCTCGGCAGGGGTGTAAGTTACTGCGCCGTATGCGACGGCGCACTCTATCGTGGCAAAGTGATCGCTGCCGTTGTCGCTTCGCCAAAATATGCGGAGGAAGTGGAGTATCTTGCAGGATTTGCCGAAGCGGTGCACGCTTTCTGCATGTATCCGGGTGCCGCCTTCCGGGCAGAGAACATTGTTGTGCATCTGCAAAAGCCGCTCGCCGTTGAAGGAAATATGCGTGTGGAGCGCCTTGCGCTTGCGGATGGAAAGCTGGAGGTTGCAGCCGTCTTTTTCCTGCGGGACGCCGCGCCGCCCGCCGCGCTCGTCGGCGGACTGGAGACGGAAGGCGCGCATGTAAAGGTGGCGCGCGATCTTTCCACCAATCTCGCCGGACTGTTCGCGGCAGGAGATATCACGGGGCGGCCCTACCAGTATATCAAGGCGGCAGGCGAAGGATGTACGGCCGCATATTCCGCACATGCCTATCTTGCGGAGCAAAAGCAATGAACGCCGCCGAAATCGAGCGTTCCATCATCAAAAAATTCCGAAAGGAGATCTGGTGCCCCTTCATCAAGAGCGTCAAGCGCTATGAGCTGATTTCGGAAGGGGACCGTATCGCCGTGTGCATTTCGGGCGGGAAGGATTCCTTTCTGCTCGCAAAATGCATGCAGGAACTCTGCCGCCACGGAAAGTTTGCGTTCGGGCTGGAATTTATCGTCATGGATCCCGGATATGCTCCCGAAAACAGAAGACGTATCGAGGAAAATGCAACGCTTCTGGGTATTCCCGTGCACATTTTCGGGAGCGATATTTTTGCGGTGGTGGACAGCGTGACGCAGGGCTCCGCCTGTTATCTCTGCGCGCGCATGCGGCGCGGATATCTCTATGAGTTCGCCAAAAAGCTTGGTTGCAACAAGATCGCGCTGGGGCATCATTTTGACGATGTGGTGAGCACCACGCTGTTGAGCATGTTTTACGGCGCGGAGATCAGGACGATGATGCCCAAGCTTCGCTCCACAAGTCATCCGGGCATGGAACTCATCCGGCCGCTCTACGCCGTGCGCGAGCGTGACATCATTGCCTGGGCGGAGCACAACGGGCTTCATTTTCTGGGGTGTGCCTGCCGCTTTACCGAGCGTGTGGCAGACAAGGAGGAGGAGAGCAAGCGCAAAGAGATGAAGGAGTTGCTTGCCCATCTGGAGAAGGCCAATCCCGCAGCCGCAGACAACGTGTTCCGAAGCCTGCATAACGTTGCGCTCGACTGCATTGTCGGCTGGCGGAAGGGTGGGAAACGGGGGGATTTCCTGCAGGATTACGATAAATAGCGCAAAAACATGTTTTTTGCAAACTTTATTACACGATCCCCTTGAAATGTGATTTAAAATCATGTATAATAGATGAAAGATCTCCGGAGTATTTTATGACACTACAGCAGCTGCAGGAATTTCTCGATGCAGAAAAATGGAAGGACAGTGAGGCGCATGCCTGCGATATGTGCGGACGGTATGCGCGCTGCCGCTATTGCATGCGCACGCAGGAATATCCCTGCGCCATGGCGCATAACCGCATGGTCGAGGCGACGCGTGCGCCTGTGCCTGACAGCATACCCGACTGGCTGCTGCCGGAGCCTGACGTTTATGCGCAGTTCGGGGATGAGATCGCGCGGGAAGAGACTCCCGCCGTACAGACGGAGGAAAAGGCGCCTTCTGCTGCAGCGGATGTTTCTGCCGATGCTGCGCCCGTATCTGCGCCTGTTTTGCCGGTGAATGATCGTTCGTCCCGTCCGCACGTCATTATGCGCGGAAAAGGGGAGGTGCGCCTTTGCGCGCTGCAGCGGCGCATTCCGACTGTTTCATCCGAACTGGGCATCTGAATCACGATATTTGCGCCTCTCTGCGTTGGAGGGGCGGAAGTATATAATAAACGGATCTGATCCG
>CAJFNH010000161.1 GCA_904394195.1 Candidatus Gallimonas caecicola | reverse complement strand
TGAACTGGTAGCGCTTGCCGATCTCAAGTACGTCCGTCACCTCTTTGACGCCCGTCCAGGAGAGATCGGAAATGTGTGCAAGGCAGTCAAAGCCGTTAACGGATACGAAGGCACCGAACGAAGTGACGCGCTCCACTTTCCCCTCAACGATATCTCCGACCTGGATGGAATCGAAGAACGCAGCCTCACGCTCTGCTTTTGCAGCCTCTCTTGCCGCCTTTTCCTCTTCGAGAATAATGCGCTGGGAAGCGATGATCTCCTTTCTGCGCTCGCGGCGAATATCGATCATCCTCAAACGCAGTTTTTTACCCACCATCTTATCCAGTTCCCTGACATAGCCGGAACGGATCTCGCGTGCAGGCACAAACACGGCATAGGTGCCGAGCTCTGCGGTAAGCCCGCCCTTATTGAAGCCCGTGCAGACAACGGAAAATTCCTTGCCCTCTTCGATATCCTTGAGAAGCGCTTCCTCTTCCTTGACCTTTCTCACCTGCTTTTCGGACAGCTTGACGGGTGCCTTTGCATCAACGACCATAACGTCGATGTTCTCGCCGATCTTCGCCGCATATGCTTCACGGCTGTACTCGTCACAGTCGAGTTCGGACTTATCGATAAGGATATCCGCCTTCCCGGAACCGGAAACATAGACGCCCTCATCCGTCGCCGAAACGATCTTGACCGTGAGGAGCTGCCCTCTCTTATAATGCGAGTCCTTGTCCATCTCATCGATGACGCGCGCCATCGCGGACTTTTCTTCAGCGGGAGCCTCCGGCGCGGGCGCAGCTTCCGGCTCGGAGACAGGCGTCTCCTGCGCAGGCTCGGCCGCTGCTTCAGCGGGAGCCTCCTGTGCCTCCACGGGGGCAGCTTCGGCGGGGATCGCCGCTGCCGGTTCCTCTGCGACGGGCGCTGCCGTCTCTTCGGAGACCTGCGTCTCCACCTGTACTTCCGCGTTGTTTTCTGCCATTTTTTTGAGAACCTCCGAGGTCTGCCAATCGGGAGTGCTGGCTCCCGCTACAATGCCGACCCTTTTACAAAATTTGACTTTTTCATATTCGAAATCGTCCGCATTTTTGAGCCGATAAACTCTGCCGCAAAACTGCGAAGCGATCTCTGCAAGCTTGTTGGTATTGCTGCTGTTCAACCCGCCGATAACAAGTACCGCGTCCGATTCCTGCGCCAGGCGGGCAGCATCTCTTTGCCTGCTTACAGTAGTATAGCAAATTGTCTTAAAAATCTCAACTGTTTTTGGACGCACTTTTCGAATATTTTCCGCAATTTTCGAAAATCTTTGCTCCGAAAAGGTGGTTTGCGAGAGCAAAACGACGTTTTTCCCCGCCAAAACAGAAAAATCGGCCTCTTCAGAGGCAAAAACATGCACGTCTCCCCTTCCCCAGCCGACCAGTCCGACAACCTCCGGATGCGCACTCTGACCGGCGATCGCGACCGTCTTGCCTGCGGCGGACGCCTCCTCCACGATGCGCTGCGCATGCCGCACAAATCCGCAGGTGCAGTCGACGACCTTGATCCCGCGGCGGGCACATTCGCTGTATATCGCCTTGCCTACGCCATGCGAGCGGATGAGCAGCGTAGCGCCGTCGGGGACCTCTTCCAGCCGCTCCGCCGTCGGAATGCCGCGGGCAAGGATTCGCGCCGTGACATCTTCATTGTGGATGAGCTCCCCGAGCACGAACGTATTTTCAGGCGGAACGGACATAGCCGTTTCCACTGCCTTCCGTACCCCTGTGCAAAAGCCGCAGTGCGCCGCTACTGTGACCTTCATGAACTCTTTCTCCGGCCTCGCTGCGCCCGGAACTGCGCCCGCATCCCGTAGAGAAGTTCTGCGAGTTTTTCATCGGCATGAGCATAGTCTTCGGCAGACAGTTTCTTGCCGTAATATTCGGTAAGTTCTATCGGCTCGCCGACGACGACATGCGTCATGCGGAACACCTTCGGACGGTTACAGATGACCATGGGGACGATGGGCGTTTTTGTCTTGATGGCGAGCATTGCCGCCCCGCCGTGGAAGGGCAGGAACTCCTCGTCCGACTTTTTGTTGCGCGTTCCCTCCGGAAAAAGGGAAATTTTTTCACCGTTTTTCAATACTTTCATGGAGTCCATGATCGTACGCACATCCGAGCCGTCACGCATGGCACCGATAACGCCCACCCTGCGTGCAAAGTACCCCAGAACAGGTGCGTGCAGAATGGGCTCCTTTGCCAGAAAATGCACCCCTTCCCACGTTGTATGCGCAGGATAGAAGACGTCCCAAAGGCAATAATGGTTGCTCACATAAATACAGGCTCCGGGACCGACTTTTTTGTGTCCGTGCAACCTGAAAGGAAAGATCAGCCAATGAACGGGATAGAGCAGAACGCGCAAAAAATTCATGAGGTGCATGACGTGCCTTCCCTTCTTGTTGGCAGGAAAGAGCAGCCTGCGCTGCCGCTCATGTTTTTCCAGTTTTTTCTTGCGTGCGGCTTCCGCCTTTTGCTGTTTCTTCACACGGCGCGCCTGCGCTTTACTGACTTTATCAGTCGCATGCTCCTCACTCATCAGATCTTCTCCTGCATTTTCCGTTTGATCG
>CAJFNH010000160.1 GCA_904394195.1 Candidatus Gallimonas caecicola | reverse complement strand
TAGAGCTTGTGATAGGCGACGATCTTTTCGGAGAGAATGTACTGGAAAATGGTCTCGGAGGCGCCGATGCGCAGCGTGCCCGTGGCGCTGTTCTTGAGCTCGGAGAGCTTATCTTCCACCCCGCCCAACAGGCGCAGCGCCTTTTCGACGTCCGCATAGATGAGTTCGCCCCCCTGTTTGGAGAGCTCCATGCCCTTGTGCAGACGATTGAACAGCGGCGTGCCCAACTGCGTTTCCAACTGCTTGATCGCCTGGGACACGGCGGGCTGGGAGATATACAGTTCCTCCGCCGCCTTGGTAAGGCTGCCGCACCGCGCCACCGTGTAAAAGACCTTATAAAGCTCGAGGTTGACCATTTGCCTTCTCCTTTTCGCGCGCCCCGCGCGCCGACTGCGTTTCCCCGCTCTCCACGCTCTTCTCTTTCTCTATGATATCATTTCCCGACGCAGAACTTGGAAAAGATCTCGTCGATGACTTTCTCGTTCGCCGTTTCGCCCGAAATGGCGCCCAGGCTCTCCCATGCGCGGCGAATATCTTCCGCATACAGTTCGGGCGGAGCGCTCTCCACCGCCGCCCTTGCCGCACGCGCCGCCTCCAGCGCCGCCTGCGCCGCGCGGTAATGCCGCTCGGACAGCAGAAACACGCCCTCGTTTTCCCGCCCGAAGCCGCGCTCGTAGAGCATTTCCTTGAGCTGCGCCAGCCCTTCGCCCGTCACGCTCGAGAGCACAATGTCGCAGTCGCGCCTGCGCACGAGGTCGCTCTTGGCGCCCACCGTGATGACGGGCGTGCCCTCCGGGAAGTCGGGCGCGGGAGCCTCGTCCTTCAGCCAGACGATGATGTCGGCGCTGCGGATCGCTTCGCGTGCGCGGCGCACTCCCTCGCGCTCGACGGCGTCGCCGCTCTCGCGCAGCCCCGCCGTGTCCGTGAGCAAAAAGTTGACGCCCCCGATGGAGAGGGTCCCCTCGTTGTAATCGCGCGTCGTGCCCGGGATGTCCGATACAATGGCGCGGTCATACCCCAGAAGGGCATTCAGAAGGGAGCTCTTGCCCGCGTTGGGCGCGCCCACGATGGCAACGCGCACGCCGGAGGAGATCTTTCTGCCCGCCCGGTACTGGCCGAGCAGGCCCTCCAGCTGCGCGCAGACCCCGTCCAGCCGCGCCGCGATGTCCGCGCGGGAGTGGGCGGTCAGGTCCTCTTCCGGATAGTCGAGGTCGGCGTCCACCTGCGCCAGGCACTCGGTGAGCTGCGCCTGCAGCGCGCAGCCCAGCTTGGTGAGCGTTTCGCTGTACAGAAGATAGCCCGCGCGCACCTGCGCCTGCGAGGAGGCGGCGATCATCTCGCCCAGCCCCTCCGCCGCGGAGAGCGACAGCTTGCCGTTGAGGTAGGCGCGGCGGGTAAATTCCCCCCGCTGCGCAAGACGGGCGCCCAGCTCCAGCGTGCGCTGCAGCACGCCGCGGGCGATCTCGCTGCCGCCGTGGCAGTGCAGTTCCACCACGTCCTCGCCCGTGAACGACCTGGGCGCGCGAAAGTACACGCACATGCCGCGGTCGCGGAAGGCGCCCGCGTCGATGACGCCCGGATACAGGACGTTGGGAACATACTCCCCGCGGCGGGAGAACATTTTTTTTGCCACGCCGAGCGCGCCTTCGCCGCTCATACGCACGATGGCAACGCCACCCGCACCGCTTGCCGTGGCAATGGCGGATATCAGATCGTTCATCCTCTTCGCATAAGCGCAGATTGTTGCATCTGCACTTTTTCCTTTCTCATTATAAATTTCATTTATATTATAGCACCGATCGGAGCAAATGTAAATGTTTTTTATAAAATATACGGCCGTTTCGCACGAAAACAGCCGTATTCAGCATCAGAAATCGGGAAAAGGATCGTCTTTCGAGCCGGAACTTCCGCTGTCGCTTCCGCCGTCCGGGGAAGACGAGCCGCCGCCCGACGAGGGCGGGCCCTTGAAATCGGAGAAGGGATCGTCCTCTCCCCCGCCGCCCGACGCAGGATTGCCGTAGGCGTCGTAGCCGCCCCCGTTATAGGGGCCGTACCCGCCGCCCTGCTGCCGGCGGTATTCTTCCATCTTCCTGCGCATATACGCGTTGTAATCGACGGGCGTGTTGTTGCGCACGGCAAAGATGACAAACCCGCGCAGCGGCAGCAACGCGCACATGAACGTCATCAGGAAGGGACCGCGCGCATAATACTTGCGGAAGAACGCGTAGAACAGCACACAGAGGAAAAAGAGCATGGCGATGTAGGAGATGCTCTTCACGACGTCGAGGACGATGTTCGCCGTGACGAGCCAGCGCAGCGCCATGGGGATCCTCTCCGGGTCGATATAGATGTTAATCAGCGTGCCCGAATCGTTGTACTGCTCTACAAAATACCCCGGCTGATTAAGTCCGAACCTGACAACAAGCGAAAACACGTTGATGGCGACATAGACCACCTCGGCAAGCATGGCATACAGCCCCACGCGCTTCATCTTTTTACCGAAGAGCTGCGTCTCCCCCGCAAGCCGCCCCGCATACCAGGTGTTGGCAAAGGGCAGAAAGGCGAGCCAGCTGTGCTTCATGCCGACTTTTTTGGCCATGGCGGTCATGCCGAT
>CAJFNH010000159.1 GCA_904394195.1 Candidatus Gallimonas caecicola | reverse complement strand
TTGAGGAAATCAAAGCATGATTTTAGAAAGATGCAACGTGCGGCATTTTATGCTAAAAAGTACCATTTGGCACCGTGGCGTGTGCTTGGCATAGACGAGTGCGGCGGCGCGTAGCGCCGCCGCAGACAAGCTCACGCCTAAAAACAGACGGAAACGCAACCGCTCAAACGGTAAAATCAAACCGCCGATCCCAAACGGGCGGAACAATAAAACACGCAGCGACAGAAATGCCCGCCGAGAAAAGGCGTCCGCGCTGACCCGCTTGCGGATCGCCTTTTTCCCTCGCGGCGGGCGCTTGCGGTTTTTTTGTGCATTACGGCATTTTCCATGTGCGGGCGATGGCCTGCACGATCTCGCGGTCGGCGGGGCAGAAGTCGAGGGCGGGAAGTTCTTCCGGGAATGCCCAGCGCAGCTCGTTGTGCTCCAGGGCGCGCGGCTCGCCCGCTGCGACGCGGGCGCGAAAGAGGGTGAGTTCGATGGAGAGGTCGGGGTAGTCGTGGCGGATGACGGCATAGACGCTGCCCACGGCGAGCTCGCAGCCCAGCTCCTCGCGGCACTCCCGCCGCAGTGCCTCTTCCTTCGTCTCGCCCGCCTCCACCTTGCCGCCTGCAAATTCCCACAAGAGCCCCCGCGCCTTGTCGGGCGGGCGGCGGCACACCAGCAGCTTCCCGTCCCGCTCGATGAGCGCCGCAACGACCTGCGTCATGCCTCCCTCCGTTCGTCAAAATAGCCGACGTATTGCAGTTTCAGGGAACTTTTCGGGAACAGATAGGCGTACAGATCCACAAAGTAGTCGTCCGTCATGCTCGCAATGTAGTCGGTGACGATCTGATTTTTCTCCGTCTCGGGATAGGGGAGGGCGCGGTGTTTGGCGTAGTAGGGCTTCTGCAGATAGGCGATATGGTGGCGGAATACGGGCGAGGAGGCGTTTCCCTTCTCCAGGTCGGCAAGCAGACGCTCGTAGAGCTGCTCCATCATGGCGCGCACCGTCTCGTCCGCACTCTGCACTTCCTCGCTGCGGTAGATAAGGCGGTAGTTGTCCTCCTTCGCCGCCCGCAGCGCCGCAAAGTGCGCTTCGTCCAGGCGCAGGAAGGGCTGATGGTAGCTGTTTTCAAGCAGATTGACCATCAGGTTGTTGACGATCTCGGCATTGATGGTGCCGATCCCCGCGTCTGCAAAGGTCTCCCGGGCGACCGCCTTGCTCGTCTGCGCGTCATGGCGATCCTTGCCCAGGTAGGCGATGATGTCGCAGATGCGCACCACGCACCCCTCCAGCGTGCAGGGCACGAGCTTTTTGACGTTCTGCGTATCGGCGCGGCATGCGCGCATCTGCGCGTCAAAGGCGGCGAATCCCTCAAGGGGCGCGGGATGGTATTCGCCCAGCTCCAGTTCGCCGTTGTGCGCCGCGATGCCGTCCAGCGTCTGCAGGCACAGATTGAGGGGAAAGATCTCGTCGAGCACGCGCACGGAGTGCAGGTTGTGGGCAAAGTGCAGCCCCGTATGCGCGTAAAAGAGCGCGTCCAGAAAGCGCTCTCCCGTGTGGCCGAAGGGGGTGTGTCCGATATCGTGCCCCAGCGCGATCGCCTCAATGAGCCCGGTGTTCAGCCCGAGCGCCCTGCCCAGCGTGCGCGCAATGCGCGATACGAGCTGCACATGCAGGCTGCGGCGGGTGATGTCGTCGTTCTTATACAGGGAAAAGACCTGCGTCTTGTCCGAATAGCGGTTGTAGTAGGGGCAGTTCAGGATTTTGTCGGCATCGCGGACAAAGGCGGGGCGCCATACGTTCGCCGCGTCGTGGGGATTGTCCCGCCGGCGCAGCGCCTTCGCCTCGTCAAAGGCATAGGGCGAGGGGCGGCGGTGCGCAAGGTCGTCCGCCATGCGCGCGCCGATCCCGGACGAAAGTTCTTCATAGTGAGCCATGCCCGTATTATAGCAGAATTGCCCGAAAAAGGCAAGAAAACAAAGAGAGCCACGCCTTCCGGCGCGGCTCCCGAAAAATATTTTTACAGTGCCAGTCCGAGGATCGCCCACAGGATGACCGCCCAGAGCAGAAGCCCCCACAGCGCGCATTTGCCGCAGGTGCGGGCAAGTTCGGGCTTTTCCCTGTAGAGGACAAAGTAGCACACCATGCCCGCCGGGAACACGACCATGGAGAGCGCCTTCCAGCCGAGTACCGCCGTATCGGTGAACGTGGTTTTGAACCAGGGACCGATCGACTTATAAAAGGCGGTCGAATTGCGTGCGTCCACCGCAAATCCCAGCCCGAGGAAGAGCAGCGAAACGACCAGGTACAGCCACGAAAGTCCGTAAGACCCGCTTGCGTTGGTGCACAGATTCATGATAAGCAGGATGAGCCCGACGCTCAAAAAGAAGGAGACGTCGTGATCGGAGTTGTTGGCGAGATATGCGTAGAAGATGAGCATGAACACCAACAGGACGAGCGTGATGACGCTTAATGCAGCCATGAAATTTCCCCCCAAAAGTTGAACTTTTCTCTATTATAATACACCTGTCCCCGATTGTCAAGACGCCCGATAAATTTTTTGTGAAATTTATAGTTTATCATTAAATGCGAAAATAGATTTTCCCCTGCGGGTGGTCTGTTTTCGCATTATTTATTTGGTGGCGACCATACGCAAAGGAGATTAAA
>CAJFNH010000158.1 GCA_904394195.1 Candidatus Gallimonas caecicola | reverse complement strand
GCCCGACTTCCATGCCTGACCGACCTTTTCGCCGATCGCATAGTAGCCGTTGCGGAACTGATCGAACACGAAGGCGCCCAGCTTTTCGGGCACGACCTTGCCCTGCTCGTCCAGCACCCTTTCATCGGCGAGCACGTTGACGATCTCACCCAGCACGCGGAATCCATAGGACGTATGCTGCAATTCTGCGACTTTGCACTCGAGCGTCAGCGGGAACTCCTCGATGACGGGCGCGTCGACGCGCGTGCTCTTGACGGCGTGCAGCCCCGTACGCTCGAATTTGTCCGCCATCTTGTTGCCCGTGGCGATGCCGAAGAAGTCCGCCTCCTTCAGGTGCGCGACATCGGCAACGCTCAACGTGAACGCGCCGCGCTTTTTGATATTCTCGCTCGTCTTGTGGTCCTCGTCGATATTGAGCGCCACCATGTTTTCGGCGCATACGCCGCCCCACGCCATGTTCATCACGTCCACCTTGCCGTCTTCGCCGTAAGTGGCGATCATCAGAACGGGCATGGGGAACGCATACGGCTTGACTCCGAGATCTTTCAGCATATCCTGCCTCCCTTGTTTTCTTACTGTTATCATACCCGCAAACGGGGCGTTTCAAACTTCATACCTCGATGCCGAACACCTTTCCCGTCACTTCAAGCTCGTGCCGGCAGAGCGCGGCGGCCAGATCCCACGCGTCGCGGCGCCCGCGCGAAAACAGGCGGCGCAGCTTCCAGCTGCGCACGAACGCCGCATACCGCTTTGCGGGCGAGGGAAATTTTTTCTCGCCGCGCACGCACACGAGCAGGGTGCGCTCGTGATCGCTCAACACGCGGTACTCCAGATAGTTCGCCCCGTCCTTTCGGAAACGATAGATCTGCGTACAGGTGGAATCGGTGCCCTTGGAATAGTCGCGCTCGAACGCGAACCCCTGTTCGAGCAGAAAAGAAAAGCGGCTTGCGATGCTCTCGTCCTCGGTCATGGGTGCCTCCTTTTGCGTTTACTTCTTTGCCGTGTACAGCATGAAACCGAGCGAGAAGAAGAAGTCCTCGTTCATGAACTCGTCCTCCATCTCCTCATAGTGTTTTTGCATCCACTCGGCGCTCTCGCGGTAGAGCGCGTTGTCGGGAGACTGCGCGGCAAGGTAGGCGAAGTCCCCGCGGATGAAGGAAAAGTAGATGTGGAACATCGCCTCGCGCTCGTCAAAGTCCATGTCCAGCGTGTTGAGCCCGGAACGCACCAGGCGGATATCGCGGTAGCCCGACTTGCGCAGAAGGTACGGGATCTGCCTTCCGCTCGCGCGGAAGCCGCCGAGCGGATTTTTGGCGCACAGGCCGACGGCGTATTCGAAGTGACCCTCCTGATCGGGATATGCCAGATTGAGCCCGTCGTCGATATCCTTGATGACGATGGTGGCGCCGCTCCGGACAAATTTGCGGATGCGCTTGAGCAGGCGGACGGGGTTTTTCAGGTGCAGGATGAGCATGGAGATGTTCACCACGTTGAAGCCGTCGATGCCGTATTTTTCGCATACGTCCCCGATGACCTTCTCCACGTCCTCCCCTTCCAGATCGCACTGTGTAAAGACGATATGGTCGTTTCCGTACGCCGCATTGGCGCGCTCCACCGCCTCGCCGTTGAACTCGGTGCCCAGGAAGAAGGCAAGATTTTTGCGGCTGCCGAAGCGGCTCATCGCAAAGCTGCCGTTCGCCGAGCCCAGATCAAGCACATACATGTTCTCGCGCTCCGCCGCCACGGCGTCGTACAGTTCGCCGTCAAATTTTTCGAGCAAGCGCTGCTGGATGAGCAGGCGGGCGCGCTCCTTCTCGTCGCTCTCCTCGTAATAGGCGTTGGAATGGCGCTCCTGCTGCGCGGCGCCGTGTTCGCGCGCGGGCTTTAAGATGGTGAGGATCTTGGTCTTGAGTTCGAGGATGGCGTTTTCGATGCCCTGCGTGCTCGCATCGATCCAGTGCAGGCGCTTGATATAGTATTCCATCGCCTTGGACAGGTCCTCGCCGTCCAGCTTGAAGGGCAGGATCGTGAGCTCGCCCTCCTTTTCGATGATGCGCTTGTAGGCGATCTCCACCTCATTGAGCACATGCACGGACTTGGACGCCGCGTTGTTGAGGACGACCACGAAGATGCTCGCCTCGTCGATGGCGTTCACGATGCTCGTGGCATAGTCGCCGCTGACGTCGCGCGGGGCATACCAGCAGCGGATGCCCTCCGCTTCGAGCACCGAACAGATATGGTCCACGACCGACTTCATGTTATGCTCGTAACTCAAAAAGACATCGACCTTGTTCATTGTTCTTTCGTCCGCCTGTTTTTTCATTTATTTTAACACATTCTGACGATTTGCGCAACCCCCTGCCCCGCAAAACTTTGCGCCGCAGACAATTGTGTTTTTTCTTCCACGCAGAAAGGTCCGATCGCCCATCCCCCCGCCGCTCTGCGGCTCCCCCCTTAAAACAAGTATTAAGGGGGGCAAGAAATCCCCTTTTCGCGGGGACAGCTTTTTGTTTTACCCCTCGTACTTTGCGGAACGTTCTTGGCGTTTTGCCTCCCTTTCCGCGGGGAAGTGTCGTAAAGTTTCCCCCGCATGGAAGTAACGTAAGATTTCCCCACGGAACAGGGTTTTTAAAAAGTCCCCCCTTCCCGCGGGAAGGG
>CAJFNH010000157.1 GCA_904394195.1 Candidatus Gallimonas caecicola | reverse complement strand
TCCCCAGGGTCTTCTCCCCCTCGCTCGTGGCGAACGAAAGGTCCTGCGCGCCCAGCTCGCGCGGCTGCGCCACCGTGCTCAGGTCGAGGCCCACGTCGAACGCGAAGGGCTCGGAGCCCTCTTCGGAAGGTTCGGAGGATCCCCAGCTCGCGGGCAGCATGGCAAAGGCGTATGTCGAGGGTGTGCAGGGGGGCGGCGTGGGCGTCTGCCTCAAGCATTTTTGCTGCAACAACCTCGAGTACGACCGCCTGCACCAGACGAGCGACGTGGACGAGCGCACGCTGCGCGAGATCTACTACCGCCCCTTCGAGATCGTCTGCGAGGCAAAGCCCGTCTCTGTCATGTGCTCGTACAACCGTATCAACGGCGTGTACGGGGCGGAGTATCAGAAGGGCTTCGACTTCCTGCGCGAGGAATGCGGCTTTGACGGCGCCGTCATCTCCGACTGGGGCGCCGTACGCGACCGCACGGCTTCCGCCAAGGCGGGGCTCGATATCGAGATGCCGCACGGCGAAGCGGGCATCGCAAAGCTGGAGCGCGATCTGAAGGAGGGGAACATCACCGAGGGCGAGCTGGATGCCTGTGCCTGGCGCGTGCTGCAGCTCGTGCAGCGCGTAAAAGAGATGGGCAAGGGCAAAAAGGACAAACGCACCGAGGAAGAGCGCATGCAGGTCGCGTACACGGCGGCGGCGGAGGGCATGGTGCTGCTCAAGAACGAGGGGGTGCTTCCCCTGAAGAAGGGCGCTTCGCTCGCCGTGTGCGGCCTCTATGCCAGACCGGACAGAACGGACTATATCTCGGGCGGCGGCTCGTCCAGGGTGGTCTGGAAGCAATTTACCGCCGACCTTCCCGCCGCGCTCGAGGCGTACGGTCATACCGTCGCCTATGAGCCGGCTTTCGGAACGCACGTCATCCACTCTTTCAAACAAAATACGCGCACGGCGGTGCTCAACGCTGCCACGGCGGACGTGAACATCGTCTGCGCAGGTACGGGTGGCGGCGTAGAGTTCGAGGAAGGGGACAGGCTGACGATGCGCCTGAGCCCCGTGCAGGAGCGCGCCATCCTCGATACGGCGGCGCGCAACCCCAACACCGTCGTCGTCCTGTTCGCGGGCGCCGCGGTGGATGTCTCCGCCTGGGAGGGCAGCGTTGCCGCCATCCTCTATGCGGGCTTCCCCGGCATGTGCGGCATGCAGGCCGTCGCCGATATCCTCACGGGCAAGGTCAACCCGAGCGGGAAGCTCTCCGAGACCTTCCCGCTCGACTATGATGACCTTCCCGCGGCGTGCACGCTGCGCACGGCGGGCGTCACGCGCTATGCAGAGGGACTGGACGTGGGCTATCGCTACTTCGATACCTACGATCTGCCCGTCGCCTATCCCTTCGGCTTCGGCTTGAGCTATTCGCAGTTTGCATACAAAGACCTTCGCCTGTCGCTCGAGGGGGAGCGCCTCATCGTCGAATACGGCGTCGAAAACCTCTCCGCGCTCGACGGCAAGGAAGTCTCGCAGGTGTATGTGGGCGAGCTTGCGCCCCTCGTCTATCGTCCGAAGAAGGAACTCAAGGGCTTCTCCAAGGACCTTGTCAGGGCGGGGAAGACTGCAAAAGTGCGCGTGGGTCTCGATTTCCGCGCCTTTGCGCACTGGAACGCGGCGCGCGATAAGTGGACGGTCACGGACGGCGTGTATGAGATAAGCGTAGGCGCCTCCAGTGCGGACATTCGTTTGAGCGCGCGCATCCGTATCGAAAACGGAAAGATCGTTCTCTGACGCAGAAGGGGGAAATATTATGTGGGAATTTGTTTTCGGCGGTATCCGCGTGCAGTTGCTCTCCGGACGCATCGTGCGCGTCGAACGCATGAAAAAGGGAAAGTTCTGCGACGCTCCCACCTTCTTCATCCCCGACCGCACGCAGTTTAAAGGATATGACGGGGAGGCGCGGCAGGAAGAGGACAGGGCGCGCGTGCTCTTTGGCGGATACGAGCTGGTCCTTCCCCTGGGCGGCAGGTCGCTCTCCGGCGTACGGCTGGAGCGGGACGGCAAGACGGTGTGGAAGTATAAGCGGCTCGCCAATTCGGGCGAACTGCCCGCTCCCGGCGATACGCCCGAGGTGTTCGCGCTTGCCGATACGCCGCGCATCACGGTGCCCGAAGGCGGATATGCCCGCCGCAACCGCAAGAACAGCGGCTATCGGGTGGAAGAGCGCGTGGAGGATATCTACCTGCTGCTGTGCGACAAGAACGCCGCGCAGCTGCGCAGGCTTTATGTGACGCTCACGGGGCGCTGCGAGCTCGTGCGCCTCTCCACGCTCGGGATGTGGGATTCACGCTACTTCGAGTACGACGAGGAAAGCGCAAAACAGCGCATCCTCGATTACGAAGCGCACAGCGTTCCGCTCGACAACCTCGTCATCGATACCGACTGGCGCGCCGCTTCCGACCGCGGCATCGGCTACGATGTGAACACGGCGCTTTTTCCGGACCTGCAGCGCTTTTTTGCCTTTGCGCACGCGCACGGGGTGGAGGTCATGTTCAACGATCACCCCGAGCCGGTAGAAGGGGCAAAAGATCTCTTCGATCCCGTGGAAGTGGGCTATCGCGAGGAAAAACTGCAGGGGCTCATGAAGCTGGGGCTGGACACCTGGTGGTATGACCGCAACTGGCACACCAAGCTTGTAAGCCCCACGCCCGGCGTGCGCGCCGAAACATTCGG
>CAJFNH010000156.1 GCA_904394195.1 Candidatus Gallimonas caecicola | reverse complement strand
TGTAATCATAGCTGCGGCTGGAAGAATAGGTATGGCGGAAGGAGATATCCGCAGCCTGAGTGACTCCTCCCTGCGTCCAGGTGACAGAGAAAGCATCCGCACTTGTGAGCTGCGCGCCATACTGCCGATAAATATCGTAATAGGTGGGACGAAAACCTGCGGGAAAGAAAAGCGTGAGCGTCACATCCTGCGACGTCGGATTGTACAGTTCATATTCCGCCGTGACGGAGGAGCTGTACCCGTCCATCGTTTCGAGCGGAAGATCGGGAATACGGAAGGTGAGCGTTTCACTGGAGACGGCGATGGGACATTCCCCCCCTTCATACAGTGCAAACACCCCCGATCCGTCCGTACCGGACCAGTATGCGGGCGCAGAATTGGCGCTTGCCTGCGTCCTTCCCGCAAAAACAGACAGTACGCCCGCCGTTACAGGCAAAGCAAGCAGCACTGCCCCGATCCTGTTGTTCATGTCTCCTCCTTGCCGCGGCGCCCGCGGCGCTCCCCCTCTTTTTCCGTCTCCTGTGCGGGCGGAGGGAATTCTGCCCAGAAACAGCTCCCCTTCCCCGGCTCCGAAACGACGCCGAAGGGACAGCCGTAGCGCAAAAGAATATTTTTGACGATGGAAAGCCCCAGACCCGTACCGCTGACGGGACGCTTGTGCAAAGAAGCCGAGCGATAGTATCTGTCCCAGATGGTGCCCAGCTCGTCCGCAGGGATGCCCTTTCCCGTATCGATGACCTCAAAGCGCGCGTTTTCGCCCTTCCTGTACAGCCGGACGCGCACGCGCTTATCCTCTCCGGTATAATTGACGGCATTGCCGATAAGATTGTAAAAGACCTGTGCGATCCGCTCCTTGTTGGCGCGGGTAAACAGTCCGTCCTCCACTTCCGTCTCGATGACGTATCCGCCCGTATCGCGCAGATAGTAGAAGCGCTCCGCGACCGAACGCACCGCTTCGGAGAGATCGAACACTGTGCGGTTTTCCTCGCCGTCCACACCGGCGCGCAGCTTGGACAGATCGAGCAGATCGCTCACGAGCATCGTGAGCCTGTCGCACTCGTCGATGATGACCTTGGCGTGCGCGTCGCGCTTCTGCTTGTTTTCCCCCGAGATCTCGCGGATCATGGAGGCGTATGCCTTGATCATCGTGAGCGGCGTCTTGAAATCGTGCGAGACGTTGGCGATGAGCTCCTTTTGCATGGTATCCGCCTTGGCGATCTCCGAACGGGCATGATCGAGCGCGTCGGAGAGCTCGCGGATCTCCGCACAGAAATAGTCTTTGCGGAAACGGATATCGTAATTTCCGCGGGCAAGTTCCTGGGCGCGCGTCGTCACTTCTGTGACGGGACGCGTGATGAAACTCGCCACAAAGCCGCTCATGACGAACGCGAGCACCACCGCAACGAGCGCCGTAATGACGGACATCCACCGGAGACCTGTCTCCAGGTCAAGATGCCCCTGCATGGACGCGGATAAATAGAGAAACGCAGGCCGCTCGCCCACTGTCACCATCCTGGCAAGAACTATGGAATTTTCCTGCTCGGAGACATAGAAGGACATCGTTTCGTCGGCGTCCCACATCTCCTGCAAAAAAGCGGCAAAAGCGCTGAAATCGGTCTGTTCGGTGAGATCAAACACCGGCTCCCCGCCTTCGTAGAAGAGCGCGACGGTCAGCCCGTAGTCGTTGGCGATGTTGATGAGCCTGCGTTCCAGCCGCGTGGAAGGACCGGGAGAGGACGCGATCTCCGCCGACATTTCCTCGCCCGCTTCCCGCAACACATTGAGCGCACTCTCGCGGTACTGGCGCACCACGAGCGCATTCTGTACGAGCACGAACACGACGACGACAAGCAGCGCAAACAACGAAAAGGCGCACCACAAAATAAGGTTCAGGCTCTTGCCCGCCCTCTCCCGCTTTTCCCGTTTTGCACGCACCGCCATAAACGCAGTCCCTGCTCCCTCAAAAGTTTACGCACTATGCTTCAAATTTATATCCCAGCCCGCGAAGCGTGACGATGAACTTGCGGTATTCCTTTAGATTGCCGCGCAGCATCTTGACGTGGGTGTCCACCGTCCTGTCGTCGCCGTAGAAATCATAGCCCCATACCTTGTTCAGAAGGCGCTCGCGCGTGAGCGCAACGCCGTTGTTCTGCACGAAATAGAACAAAAGCTCATATTCCTTGGGCGTAAGGTCTGCCTTTTCGCCGTCGACGGTGACGCTGCGCCCGGCCATATCGATGCGCAGGCCCTCGAACTCATACACCTGCCCGTTCGGCTCGCGCACGGACTTGCCGCGCTTCATCACGGCGTGGATGCGCGCCATGACTTCTTTGGGCGAAAAAGGCTTGGTAACATAGTCGTCCGAGCCGATCTCAAAGCCGAAAAGCTTGTCATACTCCTCTCCGCGCGCCGAAAGCATGATGACAGGCGTCTGCTTGAACTTGCGGATCTCCTTCACGGCGGAAAATCCGTCCAGACGGGGCATCATCACGTCCATAAGGATGACGTCATAGTCGTTATCGCGGCACATCTTCACCGCCTCCATGCCGTCGCATGCCTCATCCGCTTCGCCGCCCTCAAATTCGATGTACTCCCGGAGCACCGCGCGGATCATCTCCTCATCGTCTACGATAAGTATTTTCATGCCATCCTCCTATGTGTGATATCAAGTATACCGCCTTTCCTTTAATACTGCTTAATCATTGCGTGAAATTCATGTGAAATCATTG
>CAJFNH010000155.1 GCA_904394195.1 Candidatus Gallimonas caecicola | reverse complement strand
ATGGCGAGGGATGCCGTAGTGCGCCGCCCGCCCGAGGATGCGCTGCGCGATGGCGGCGCGCTCCTTCGCCGTGCGCGGCACGCCGCCGCCGTCCATCGTCAGCCCCAGCACCACGGCGCCGTATTTTTTGGCAACGGGAAAGACCGCGTCCATCACCTTCCCCTCGCCGTTGACGCTGTTCAGAAGGGGGATGCCGTTGCAGTACCTGGCGCCCGCTTCGAGCGCGCGGGCGTCCGAGGAGTCGAGCTGCAGCGGGAGCATACAGCTCTCCTGCACGGCGCGCACGGCGCGCACCATGGCGGCCGGCTCGTCCACGCCCGGCACGCCCACGTTGAGGTCCAGAAGGTCGGCGCCCGCTTCCTCCTGGCGGAGCGCTTCCGCAACGAGGCAGGCGTCGTCGCCCGCGCGGATGGCATCGCGCAGCCGCGGCTTTCCCGTGGGATTCATCCGCTCGCCGCACACGCGCACCCCGTCAAAGACGACCAGCCGCGCGGAGGAGCACACCGCCGTCTGTTGAAAAACGGATCGCGCGGGGACTTCCCTCCCCTTGAGGGGCGCGATGGCGCGGATGGTGTCCGGCGTAGTGCCGCAGCAGCCGCCCAGTACGGCGACGCCCGCCCCGGCAAACTTGTGCGCCCATGCGGCAAACGTCTCATCGGGCAGCTCGTACACCGTTTTGCCCCCCTTGAAAGCGGGCAGTCCGCGGTTGGGCTGCACGATGACGGGAAGCCCGGTCACTGCCAGCATGCGCTGCACGAGCGGAAAGAGCTCGGCAGGACCCGCGGAGCAGTTGACGCCCAGCGCGTCCACCCCCAGCCCCTCCAAAAGCAGCGTCACGATCTCGGGCGTGGAGCCCGTGAGCGTGCGCCCCGTTCCGTCGAAGGTGACGGTGGCGAACACGGGCTTGTCTGCATGCTCCTTGAGCGCAAGCACGCACGCCTTGAGCTCGTACAGGTCGGAGAAAGTCTCGGCAATGTAGCCGTCCACCAGCCCCGCCGTCAGCCGCGCGATCTGCGCATATGCCTCGTACGCCTCGTCAAAGGTGAGCGTGCCGACGGGGGCGAGCAGCGCGCCCGTGGGGCCGACGTCGAAAAACACCTTTTTCCCCGCCGAACGCGCATTGCGCACGGCGGCGTTCACGAGCTCTTCCAGGGGATATCCTCCGCGGTACCTGACGGCATTGAGCCCGAAGCTGTTTGCCGTGATGATATCCGCCCCCGCCTGCGCATAGGCGCGGTGGATAGCGCACACCTGTTCGGGGCGGGTGATGTTCAGCTCCGAGGGATCGTACTCCCCCAGCCCCAGGCGCTCCAGTTCGCTGCCCATGCCGCCGTCAAAGATCAGCAGTTTTTTTCCGAGTAACATGTGCTCCCCTCCCTGCGGAACGTGCAGCCCTGCGCCGCCATGCAGTCCGCACACGTCCTGCGTGCGCGCTTTCCCAGCCCCACGACGCCTGCCATCGACTTCTGGGGCGCCATCATCCCCGACGGCAGCAGCTGCATGCCGATGCGCGCGGGGTCGAGCTGTTCAAATATATACCGATTGTCCGAGATATCGCTCCCGCCGTAGCCCGGACAGAAGCGGTAGGTGCGCTCGGCGCCCAAGCGCTCCTCCCATTTATCCCCCTCGTATTCGACGAGCGCGCTCGCACAGGCGTCGAGCACGACGGCGCGGGCGGGATCGAGCGCCATGAGCGCACGCACGCGTAGCTCCGCCTCCGCGCCCAGCGTCATCGCCACGAGCGCGTACCCCGTGCAGCCCGCAAGAAAGGTCTTGTAGGGCTCTTTGCGCAAAAAGGGCAGCGGCAAGGTATATTCCCTTGCGACGGCGCGGAAATGCGCGAGCGAACGCGCCTCCTCCAGACAGCTGTCCACCTGTTCTATCAGCTGTGCGGGCGGCGCGCCGCGGCAGCCCAGATATGCGCACGCCGCGCGGCGCAGGTCAGAAGAGTTCATCGAGCACCCTCCCGATGCGCGAACAGATCGCCTTTGCCGTGCGCACGTTGTTCATGACATACAGGTGGACGCCCGGCGCGCCCTTGGCGATGAGGTCGATGATCTGATAGACGGCATAGTTGTAGCCGATCTCCTCCATCACGGCGGGGCGGGAGGCGTAAATTTCGATCATGTTGCGGAATTCGAGCGGAATGGCGCTGCCGCACATTTCCTTGATGCGGCGGATATTTTTGGGATTGACGAGGGGCATGATGCCGGGGATGATGGGCGCCGTGATGCCGATGCGGCGCGCCTCCCCCACCAGACGGTAGTAATAGGAATTGTCATAAAAGAGCTGCGTGATGAAGAAGCGGGCGCCCGCCTCCTCCTTCTTCTTCATGTTGACGAGGTCGGCATACAGCGACTCGCACTCGGTGTGCCCTTCGGGGTAGCATGCCGCGCCCAGCGTGAAGTGATAGGGCGCAAGGTAGGCGGCAAGATCGGTGGCATGCGGAAAATAGCGGCAGTAGTCCGCCTCATAGCCGACGGGCCTGTCGCCGCGCAGGCACAGAACGTTCTCGATGCCCCGCTCCACAAGGGCGGAGGCGACGGCGTCCACCTGCGCAGGCGTGGAGGGGCCGCCCGTGATATGCGCCAAGGCAGTGATGCACGCCTTATTCTGAATGTGATCGGCGATCTCCACCACGTTTTTGGAATCGGAGCCCCCCGCGCCGTAAGTGACGCTGATGAAATCGGGCGAGAGCGCGCCGAGTTCATCGATGACGGAAAAGAGCTTTTCCTTTTCCTCCCCCTCCTTTTTCGGAGGAAATACTTCAAAGGAGAGCGTACGCTTGCGCGCGAG
>CAJFNH010000154.1 GCA_904394195.1 Candidatus Gallimonas caecicola | reverse complement strand
CGACCAAGGCAAATGCCGTTGCCTATCTGAAAACGCTGCTCGGGTGCGACAAACTCGTCTGCTTCGGCGATACCTCCAATGATTCCGACATGTTTGACGTGTGTGACGAAAAATACGCCGTAATGAACGCGGACGACTGGCTGAAGGAAAAGGCAACAGGGGTCATCGGTTACTGTGAAGAGGACGGCGTTGCCAAATGGCTGGATGAAAACGCCTTCCGCAGTTAGTCACCAGAAAAGAAAGATCCCGCGGAAGCCAAGGTAAAAGCAATAGATATTGATGACGGCGAGCAGGGGGAGCGCCAGCATAAGAACGCAGCTCTCCAGGCGGTAACGCAGCACGAACATGGTGATATAGACTGCGGTTGCGCCGCCGAGCGCCGCTGCAAGCAGCAGTTTTCCGTCGCCTTCGCCCGATTTGATCTTGCCGGTTTCATAGGCGTCCCGCTGCACTTTCAGCAGCCGGAAGGCGTAAAAATTGACGGCAAGGATGTACACGGACAGCAGGATAATGAGCAGTATCATACCGCTTGCAGTATGTGCGGTTTTGAAATATTTTCAGGCGGAAGAGGTATGAAAACGAAGAAAAGGGCATATGTGAGCGTCTACAACAAGGAGCGCATCGTCGAGTTCTGCCAGTATCTGGTGGAATACGGCTATGAGATCATCGCAACGGAGGGCACCTGCAAAGTGCTGCGGGAAGCCGGTATCGCCGCGCTCTCCGCGCATGAGATGACCGGGTATCCCGAGCCGCTCGGCGGGAAAGTGCGCGCGATGCACCCGGCCGTCTATACGGGGATCATCGCCAATCAGCTCACGCCGGAACAGTTCAAGGAACTGGGCCGCGCCAAAGCCAAGGTATTTCCCATCGAGCTTGTTGTCATCAATTTGTATCCCTTCCGCGAAGATATGGAGGCGGGGCTGCCCTTTGAAGAGGCGGCGGAGCATATCGACGTGGGCGGCGTAGCGCTGCTCGACGCGGCCGCGCGCAACTTCATGCACACCGTCGCCGTATGCGATCCAGATGACTATGACCGCGTCCTGTGCGATCTTGCGGCGGGGGCCATTCCGGAGGATGAACGCAAGTATCTCATGTACAAGGCGTTCTCCTATACGGCGTCTTACGATGCGCTCGTCGCGCAGTACCTGTCTTACAGCCTGAAGATCGCCTTTCCCAAGACGCTCACCGTCACATACGAAAAGACGCAGGATATGCTCTACGGGGAAAATCCGCACCAGCGCGCGGCGGTCTATCGCGAGCCGCTGCTCAAAGAAGGCTCCATCGCCCGCGCAAAACAGCTTGCAGGCGCGGCGCTCACCTACAATAATATCCATGACGCGAATGCGGCGCTCGAACTCATCAAGGAATTTGACGAGCCCGCCGTCGTCGCCTGCAAGCATGCCGTTCCCTGCAGTGCGGGTACGGGCGCAGACTTGTATGAAGCGTTTGAACGGGCGGCGGCAGCCGATCCGCTCAAATTCCGCGGCGGAATTCTCGCCATCAACGGCGTTGTCGATGCGCGTATCGCCGCCCGGTTCCGCGATATGGGCGCGGAGGCGGTTGTCGCCGTCGGCTTTACGCCCGAGGCGATGGCGGAACTGCGCTTCAACCGGGCGCTCATTCTGCTGGAGATGCCCGATATCCGCAGCAAAGTACAGTTTTCCACCTTTGACATGAAGAAGATATACGGCGGCCTGCTTGTGCAGACGTACGATACTTCGCTTTTCGAAAATGCAGTCTGCGTAACGGCGCGCAGCCCGGATGAGGAGGAGATGCGTGCGCTCGCTTTCAATTATAAAGTGGCAAAACACGCGCACTCGAGCGCCGTCGTGGTGGGAACGCAGTTTGAGACCTGCGGCATCGGAACGGGGCAGACCAACCGGATGCTTGCGCTGCGCTTTGCCCTCACCCTTGCGGGAGAGCGCGCAAAGGGGGCGGTGCTCGCTTCCGACGCGGGGCTTCTGACTCCCGAAAGTCTTGAGGAATGCCGCGAGGCAGGCATCACCGCCATCGTGCAGACGGGCAAGCCGGAGAGCAAGGTCGTCCGTCTGTGCGACAAGTACAATATTGCCGTTCTCTGCTCGGAGGATCGCCACTTTAAGGCGTAGATATGCGTTCACTCAAGGAATTGTATCAGATCGGCAAGGGGCCGTCCAGTTCGCATACGATGGGTCCCGAGCGCGCCGCCTGCGATTTTCTGGCGCGGTACCCCGCTGCGGCGGAGTACCGCGTTGTGCTGTACGGCTCGCTTGCGCGCACGGGACGCGGGCACCTGACCGACCGCGCTCTGCTCGGCGTGCTTCCGCCCGAAAGGACGCAGATCGTCTTCGATGCTTCCGACCGCCCGCTCCCGCACCCCAATACACTGGAAATTTCGGCAACGGGGGAGGACGGCGGACTGCTCGGCAGCGTTGTCTATCTCTCCGTGGGCGGCGGTTCCGTCCGCGTGCAGGGCGAGAGCCCCGTGCAGGCGGAGGAAGTGTATCCGTTCCGCGATTTCGCGCACATCCGCGCCTATTGCGCGCGCGAAAAGATCGGGCTCGGCGATGTACCGTTCCGCTTCGAGGCGGACATCGGCGAACACCTTGCAGCGGTCTGGCAGAGCATGAAGAAAACGGCGGAACGCGGTCTTACCGGCAGCGGGATGCTCCCCGGAGAACTGCATATCGCGCGCAAGGCGCCTACGCTGTACCGTTCTTTTTTGACGGACAAAAAGGACGACAAGCGCCTGATCTGCAGCTACGCCTACGCGACCGCGGAGGAAAACGCGTGCGGCGGCGTGGTCGTTACGGCGCCCACCTGCGGAGCGAGCGGCGTTCTGCCCGCCGTCCTGTTATACCTGCAGTACAAGTACGGCGTATCGGAC
>CAJFNH010000153.1 GCA_904394195.1 Candidatus Gallimonas caecicola | reverse complement strand
GCGGACAACGAGGTCGTTTTCGCGGAGGCGGGTGTTACCGGCGGGCGACTGCTTTCCTTTGCGCAGGAGCGCGGGGTGGGCGGATTTTCACCTTTTTCCGGAATTCCCATGACGGTCGGCGGCGGTACTGCGATGAATGCAGGCGTACGGGAAGCGCATTTTTCCGACGTCGTCGCACGCGTTTTGTGCGTGGAGAATGGAAAACTGCGCATGCTGGAAGGGCGGGATTGCCGTTTTTCCGAAAAGGACAGTATCTTTCTGGCGGGGATCGCCGTGATCGGCGTATGGCTGCGCGGCAGGCCTTCCCGACCTGCTGATATTGCCCGCGAGAGCTGTTATTTCCGTAAACGGCGCGCTGCGCTTCCCAAAGGCAGGAGCATGGGCTGTACGTTTGTCAACCCGCAGGGGATCTCCGCGGGGGCACTCATCGAGGCATGCGGGCTCAAAGGGACGCGGGTCGGCGGAGCGGTCATTGCCGAAAAACACGCAAATTTTATCCTCAACGAGGGGGCAACAAGCGGCGACGTTGCCGCGCTCATTGCGCTCGTAAAAGAGGAGGTCAGGCGTCAGACGGGGATCGCCCTGCGCGAGGAGATCAGGTATCTGCCCTGACGTTTACTGTATGCAAAAGAGAGCAAGTCATGAAACTTACGGCAGATTATCACACTCACACCGTCTATTCTGACGGAAAAAACGTATTTCTTGAAAACTTCCGCCGTGCAAAGGAGTTGGGCCTTTCAGAGATCGGCTGCACCGAGCACGGCTTTTCGCACGTTTTCCGCGGACTCAAACGCAGGGAACTTCCGCAGTATATCGCCGAACTGCGTTCGGCGGAACGCGAGACGGGCGTCCGCGCGCTCCTCGGATTGGAGAGCAATATTCGCGGCGCTTCCGGATTGTGCGATCTCACCGAACGCGACCTTGCGACCTTTGAATTGTTTGTCGTGGGGGTCCATGTGTTTGTGTACTACGAAAAACTGACGGACAGCCGCCTCGGCCTCGGAAGCTGGTTCCGGAGCCAGATGAAGATCCGGCCGTCCGCAAGCCTTGTCCGGCAGACGACGAAAGCGTATGTCAACGCTGTTGAAAAGAACCCCGTGGATATCATATCTCATCTGAATTATTGCTGTTTTGCCGATCCCGTCGAAGTTGCCAAATGTTGCCGCGATTATGGGACATATCTGGAAATAAGCTCGAAAAAAGCGCACCTGTCCGACGATGAGCTGGCAAAGGTTGCCGATACGGGGGTGCGTTTCGTCATCAATTCGGATGCCCATTCCATCGAGCGGATCGGCGACGTCGCCCTTGCGCAGGCGCAGATCGCCCGCGTCGGGATCCCGCTTGAGCGGATCGACAATATTGACGGAAGAATGCCGACGTTCCGCCTGGCACAGTGGCGGAAAGAACATCTGTAAGGAGGTGCGCCCGTTGACCAATTTCACCAATGAGATCAGGCGCGATCTGCTTGCACGTCCGCCGTCGACGCGCGAGGGCGCCGCCGCTGCGCTTGCGGCCCTGATCGCTACGGGCGCCTCGCTTTCCGGAGACGGATTTGAGATCGTCAGCGAGAATGAGCGTGTTGCGGAGTATTTTGTGCGTCTTACGGAACTGTTCGGAGTGCGCCCGGAAGTGCGCGAGGCGACGCGCGACCCCAAGCGAAAGCGGGACAAACTCACCATTTTCTGCGGCGGGAAAGCCGCGCAGGATGTTCTGCGCATGACGCACCGGCTACATGCGGGGCTTTCCGATGACAAGGAGGCGGCGCTCTGTTATCTTCGGGCGGCATTTCTGGGCGGCGGAAGTTGCACGCTCCCGCACGACGGTGCGTCGACGGGCTATCACCTCGAATGTGTATTTTTCACGGAAGAACGGGCGGAGGAATTCTGCGAATTGCTCTCGGGGTTTGAACTCTACTGTAAAGTGGTCCCGCGCGGCGATACGTTCGTTGCGTATGTCAAGAGCCGTGAGGCGATCAGCGACGTCCTCTCCGTGCTTGGGGCGGACGGCGCGCTGCGAAAGCTTGATGCCGTTTCCGCTGCCCGCGAGCGCAGCAACAACAATAACCGCATCCAGAACTGCATGGCGGGCAATGCCGACAAGGCGGCCATCGCCTCGGCGGAGCAGACGCTCGCGCTGCGGGAACTGCGCGACGACGGTGTGCTCGCCACGCTGCCCGAAGCGCTGCAGCATACTGCCGCGGCGCGCCTGGAGCATCCCACGCTCTCATTGTCCGAACTTGCCGCGTTGCTTGGCGTGAGCAAGGGCGGACTCAATCACAGGATGCGCAAACTCATGCAGATCTACGGGGAGAGACACCAATGACGGATTTTGTACATCTTCATCTCCATACCGAATACAGCCTCCTCGACGGTGCGGTCAAGGTGGACGATCTTGTGCGCCATTGCAAGGAAAACAACATCAACGCCGTTGCCGTGACCGACCACGGCAACATGTATGCTTCCCTGAAATTTGCGGAAAAATGCAAAAAGAACAAGATTAAGGCGATCATCGGCTGCGAGTTCTATGTGGTGGACAACTACCGCGAACACATCGATCAGCGCGCCGACCACCTGATTCTGCTTGCAAAGAATAAGGCGGGCTATGTTAATCTTGTGCAGCTCGATTCGCTTGCGTTTGTAGACGGATATTATTATCGTCCGCGCATCGACTACACCGTGCTCAAAGAGCATACCGATGGGGTCATCTGTCTGTCCGCCTGTCTCGCGGGCCGTATTCCGCGCCTTCTGATGGCGGGGGAATATGAGAAGGCAAAGGCGTTTGCGCTGGAAATGAAAGCGGCGTTCGGCGAAGATTTCTATATCGAGATCCAGGACCACGGGATCCCCGAACAAAAGCAGATCTTGCCCCTTCTTGTCC
>CAJFNH010000152.1 GCA_904394195.1 Candidatus Gallimonas caecicola | reverse complement strand
ATGTATGCCGAGCTGAACACCAAGAGCGATTACTGCCAGGTCTGCGGCTATGACGGCGAGATTCAGATCGTAGAGGATGCGGACGGCAAACTTGTCTGGGAATGCCCGCATTGCCACAACCGTGACCAGAGCAAGATGAATGTAGCCCGCCGTACCTGCGGCTATATCGGAACGCAGTTCTGGAATCAGGGCAGGACGCAGGAGATCAAGGACAGGGTCCTGCATCTGTAATGAACTACGCCGAGATCAAAAAAACAGATATCGCGAACGGAGAGGGGGTGCGCGTCTCCCTCTTCGTTTCCGGTTGCAGACGGCATTGCAAGAACTGCTTCAACAAGGTGACCTGGGACTTTTCCTACGGCAAGCCATTTACGCAGGACGTGCAGAATGAGCTGTTGGAAGCGCTTGCCCCCGACTATATCGCCGGTCTTACGTTGCTCGGCGGGGATCCGATGGAGCCGGAGAATCAGCGTGCGCTCCTTCCGTTTGTGCGCAGAGTGCGTGAAGAGCTTCCGCAAAAGACCATCTGGTGTTATACCGGCTATACCTATCGCGACGGCGCCATCGAAGAAGAGCAGGCAAACTGTGAAGTGACGCGTCAGTTTATTTCCTTGCTTGATGTTCTGGTGGACGGACGGTTTGTGGAAGAACTCAAGGATATCCGTTTGGTATTCCGCGGCTCCTCCAATCAGCGTGTGATCGATATTAAACGAAGCATTGAGAGCGGAAGCGTAGTATTATATCTGACATAATATTCAAATTGAAAAAGAAGAAAGGGCGGTTATCCCGCTCTTTCTTCTTTTTTTGGCAAAAATTTGACTATTCATGAAAAATGCGCTATAATGGTAATAACAGTGTAGAAAATACATACGGAGGAATTGGTATGAACAAGCTGCAACTCAAGCGTTATGCGAAACTGCTCGCCAAAACGGGCATCAACGTCAGGCGCGGGCAATGGGTCATCGTCAATGCGGGACTCGATCAGCCCGAGTTTGTCGAATGGGTCGTGGAAGAACTCTACCGTGCGGGAGCCGGAAAGGTGAGCGTTGAATGGAGCCATCAGCCGCTCACCAAATTGAAGTATAAGTACGAGAAGCCGGAAGTCCTCTCCAATGTCCCGCAGTGGGAGCGTGAACGTTGGGAACTCTATACCAAAGAACTTCCCGCCATGCTGCATATCATTTCGGACGATCCGGACGGGCTTGCCGGCATCGATCAGGAGAAGATGCGCACTGTCACCATCGATCGCATGAAGATCATCAAGCCGTACCGCGACAGGATGGAGAACGGCTACCCCTGGTGCATCGCCGCTGTTCCCGGCAAGGCCTGGGCAAAGAAGGTTTTCCCCGGTATGCAGGTGGGGCGCGCCGTCGAAGCGCTCTGGGATGCCATTCTGAAGGCGTCGCGCGCGGACGGACCCGATCCCGTGCGCGAATGGGCGCGCCACAACGACGAGCTCGCAAAGCGCTGCGACCACCTCAACCGGCTTGGCCTTGTGGCGCTGGAGTATAAGGCACCGAACGGCACCGATCTGCGCGTCGGGCTGCTTCCTGATGCGCTCTTTATGGGGGGCGGCGAGAGCGACCTCAAAGGGCGCTATTACAACCCGAATATCCCTTCGGAGGAGATCTTCACATCCCCGCGGGCGGGCGACGCTGACGGCATCGTGTATGCCACCAAGCCGCTCTCCTATCAGGGTCAGCTCATCGAGAACTTCAGCGTGCGCTTCGAACACGGAAGGGTTGTGGAAGTGAAGGCGGAAAAGAACCAGGCGCTTTTGGAGAAGATGGTCTCCATGGACGAAGGGGCGGCGATGCTCGGCGAGTGCGCGCTTATCGCGTATGATTCTCCCATCAACAACTTGGGCATCCTTTTCTACAATACCCTCTTTGACGAGAACGCAAGCTGCCATCTTGCGCTCGGTCGCGGCTTCGGGAACTGTGTGCGCGGCTATGAGGATATGACGAATGAGCAGCTCAAAGAGTACGGCATCAACGACAGCATGATCCATGTCGATTTCATGATCGGCTGCAAGGATCTTGCCATTACGGGCGTGACGAAGAACGGAGAGCGCGTTGCGATCTTCAGGGACGGGAACTGGGCGTTTTAAACTGCCTCCCGCGTGGTATATATTGCGGGTGAGGTGTAATGTATGATCAAGATCGATATTTTTTCCGGCTTTTTGGGCGCCGGCAAAACGACGCTCATCAAAAAACTCATTCAGGAAGCATACCGCGGCGAGCAGGTCGTGCTCATCGAGAATGAGTTCGGCGAGATCGGCGTAGACGGCGGCTTTCTGCAGGATGCAGGCATTCAGATAACGGAGATGAACTCCGGCTGCATCTGCTGCACGCTGGTAGGCGATTTCGCCAAGGCGCTGCGCGAGGTCGCAGCCAGGTATTCGCCCGATCGCATTATTATCGAGCCATCCGGCGTGGGAAAGCTTTCCGACGTTATCCGTGCCGTGCGCAGCGCAGGGGTAGAGGATGCTCGGCTCAATGCCTTCTGCACCGTTGTGGATGCCAAAAAGTGCAAGAAATATCTCAAGAACTTCGGCGAATTTTTCCTCGATCAGGTGGAGCATGCAGGTTGCATCGTGCTCTCGCACACTGCCGACGCGCAGGCGGTCTCCGAGGCGGTGGCACTGTTGCGCGAGCACACTGACGTCACCATCGTCACGACTGACTGGCAGCAGCTCTCCGGAAAAGATCTGCTCACGGCGATCGAGCGCAAGGATACGCTCGCCGCAGAGCTTGAGAAGCTTGAGAAAGAGACGGCGGAAGAGCATCATCACGATCACGACGGGCACGACCATTGTCATCATGAGCATGAAGGGTACGGGCATTGCTGCCATGACGACGATGACGACGAGGAGCACGAGCATTGTCACCATGATCACGACGGGCATGAGCATTGC
>CAJFNH010000151.1 GCA_904394195.1 Candidatus Gallimonas caecicola | reverse complement strand
CGGGTATGTGGAGTATCTTCTGCCCAATTATCTCACCGAAAATACCCGCCTTGCCGCCCTGCAGCTCTCGCTCGAGCTCGCCTCCGAGGCGCCCGGTTATGCCGCCTATTATCCGAGCGACGTGCACTTTTCGCTCAACGGCAAAGAACTGGGCACTTATTTGAGCAAAGGGGAATATAACGACCGCACGGGAACGGTCAGCCCCTCGTGGTGGTACGGCAACCTCGGGCAGTACGGCAAAAAGGTGTCCATCAGCGTGAGCGGCGAAGGTACGTTCATCGGCGGCGTCAAAGTCTCCGCGGCAAAGCCGGAGGACTACGGCATCGCGGCGGGCAGGCAGCTTCGCTTCCGCGTCTCCGTGCCCGAAAATGCCGAGCACCGCGGCGGCTTCACCCTGTTCGGCAAGGGCTTTGGCGATTACGACGAAGGGATCCTCTGCAGTTTCATCTGTAAATAACGCACAGCGTTTCGATCGTTTATGGGATGAAGATATGGAAATTCATTCGCTTTCCGCGCGCTTCGGCGTCAATGCCGAACGCAGGACGGACGGGGGCTTCCCCGTCTTTGCGCAAAAGATCGGCAGGCAGCGCGTATTGCTCGTCGCCGATGAGACGACGGCGCGCTTTTTGCCCTCCGTCGCAGACATGGTGGAGGGCAATGCCGCCGCGTGCGCTTCCCTTGTGCTTCCCTCGCCCGAGCCCGTGGCGGACGAGGCGACGGTCAGGGCGGTCGTTCAGGGAAGCGCGCATTACGACTATCTGCTTGCCGTAGGGGCGGGCACGCTCAACGATCTGTGCAAGTATGCGGGCTTTCTCACCCATAAGGCGTGCGGGGTGTTTGCCACCGCGCCCTCAATGGACGGCTTCACGTCCGGCGTGACCCCCCTTATCGAAGGGGGCTTCAAGATCACCCGCCCGGCACAGACGGTCTCTGACGTGCTCATGGACTTTGACGTGCTCTGCGCGGCGCCCCGCATCATGACGGGCGCGGGCGTGGGGGATATCCTCGCCAAATACTGCTGTCTCACCGACTGGCGCATCTCCTCCTTCCTTACGGGGGAGCAGGTGAACGAGGAGGCGTTCTCCCTTATGCAGGATGCAGTGCTTGCCTGTGACGGCGCCCTTCCCGCCCTGCGCCGCGGCGAGGAGGAGGGCGTGGAAAAACTCATGGACGCGCTGCTCATCTCCGGATACGCCATGGTCATCGCAGGCAATTCCCGCCCCGCGTCGGGGGCGGAACACCATATGAGCCATTTCCTGGAAATGGACTTTCTGCGCCGCGGCGAACGCATCCCGCTGCACGGCGTCAAGGTGGGGCTGGGCACGATGGTATCCCTCTATCTGTATCATACGCTCTCCCGGCGCCCCGCATTTGAAGGCTGCGAACGGGTATATGCCGCGGCGGAGCGGCTGCCGCAGCCCGAATATGTCGCGTCCGTTTTGCAGAGTTTCGGCTGTCCCACCCGCTTTTCGCAGCTCGGCGTCGGAAAAGATACGGTGCGCCGCATGCTTTTTGAAGCGTACAGGCTGCGCGACCGCTTCACCATTCTCACACTGTATTGTACCCGCGGCTGGATGGAGCGCGCGGCGGACGAGGTCCTGGAGAGGTACTACTGATGAAGGTCGGCATCTCCACGGCGTCCCTCTTCAACCGCCTCAACAACGAGGACGCGCTGCCCCTGCTCGACAGGTGGGGCGTGCCGTGTGCCGAGGTGTTCCTCACCTCCTTTTCGGAGTACGATCCCGGCTTTGCAAAGGAGCTTGCCGCCGGAAAGGGGAGGGTGGCAGTGCACTCCGTGCATGTGCTCAACACCCAGTTCGAGCCGCAGCTCTATGCCGAGCACCCGCGCGTGAAGGCGGACGCCTTCGGCTGGCTGGAAAAGGCAATGGCTTCGGCAAGGGAACTGGGCGCGCACCACTACACCTTCCACGGCATCGCAAGGCTCAAACGCACCTTCCGCGCCGACCTTGAACGCCTTTCGCGGCAGACGGCGGACATCTTTTCCTTCTGCGCTTCGTACGGCGTGCAGCTGTGTTATGAGAACGTGGAATGGGCGCTCTACAACGATCCGGGTGTTTTTTCCGCACTCAAAAGGGGCTGCCCGGGGCTGGGCGGCGTGCTGGACGTCAAACAGGCGCGCATCGCCGGGCATGACTGGCGCGAGTACCTTGCGGAAATGGGCGAAGCCCTCGCCACCGTGCACGTCAGCGATGTGGACGCCTCGGGCAGGATGTGCCTTCCGGGAAGGGGGATCTTTCCCTTTGACGAGTTGTTCTCCCGCCTGCGCGACAGGAACTTCGCGGGCGCGGTGCTCATCGAAAATTATTCGCGCGATTATACGGATCTGAACGAACTGCGTGCGTCCTTTGAATATCTTGCGGAAAAAGCTTGTTCATCCGGCCGTTAAAATCGCAAAATCGGCGCGAAAAAAATTGACAAGTTCTTCCTGCTCTGCTATAATATCCGAGCATGGAAATGCAAGTAAGTGCTGCGGCGAAGGAGGGTTGAAATATGTCCACGATCAGAGTCGGAGAAAACGAGAATCTCGAGAGCGCGCTTCGCCGTTTCAAGAGAAAGTGCTCCCGCGACGGCATCATCGGCGACCTTCGCAAGAAGGAGTTCTACGAGAAGCCTTCCGTGAAGAAGCGCAAGAAGGCCGAAGCTGCCCGCAAGAGAAGCAGAAACTGAAGTACAAAAGATCCGTAACAGACACGTTACGGATTTTTTCTTGCGATTTTTAAAATTTCAGGTCGAAAAGGGGGATATCCTGTCGAATTATGGAACGAACGCTCAAGTCGCTTGCAAGGGAAGCGAAGATGCGCATGAAGAGAGGCTTTTGGGAAAAGTGCGAACGCGATCTGGAGGAATGCCGCCGCGACGCCCGCGCGCAGGGCATCAGCGAGAGCAAGATGGAGCGCTATTTCGTCGGC
>CAJFNH010000150.1 GCA_904394195.1 Candidatus Gallimonas caecicola | reverse complement strand
AAGATCGCTTGACGGGATCGACTTTACTGACCTTGAGGCGCGTGCCGCACAGGACGGTATCCGCATTCAGACGGCTGGCAGCGCCCCCAAAAAGGCGCAGGCCGAGTCGGAGAGCCTTGTTCACAAGGGCAAAGCGCTCTTTATCAGCGGGATCGTCACCTTCCTCTTCTGCGTCGCCCTTGGCAGCATTTTGCTCGGCGTGACTGCAAGCGCAGGACTTCCCGCATTTTACCCCTACCTCATCTGGGGCATCGGGCTGGCAGTGCTGCTCGTGACAGGGCTCGCCTATGCAAACCGCTATGGCGAACGCGCCCTGCGCAGAACAGGCCCCGTCATCCTCAACGTTGTCGTCGGCTATATCCTGCTTGTCATCGTCACGCTCATCGCCGCGCTTTCGGCACGCGCAGACCTCAACGATCCCGTGCAGATCAATTCCTGGGTGACCGTTCCCATTGTCGCCTATCTGGGAGTCATCCTGTTCGGCATCACATATTATCTGCAGGTCCGACCCAAAAAAGAATAAAAAATCGCCGCAATAAAAGCGGCGATTTTTTTCAGCGTTCACGCAACGATTTTTACAGGCGCTCAAAGGCATATTGTGCAGCTCCGTACAGCCCTGCATCATTCCCGAGCGCGGCACAGCGGATATCCAGCGGCGCATACGTCTCGGACACATACAGGCGCGGATATACATAAGCGCGCAACGGCGCAAGCAATGTTTCCCCTTCCGCCGAAACGCCTCCGCCCAGCACCACGGCCTGCGGACGGAAAATATTGACGAAATTGGCGATCCCTTCTCCCAGCGCAGCAATAAAATCGTCAAGAACATGCTGCGACGCCGCGTCATGCTCTCTCGCCGCCGCGAACGCCGTTCTTCCGTCCGCTTCCTCAACGGTGGGAGCAAAGCGCCACATCAGACTGTCCGGCGTGCGCCGCATCATATCCTGCGTACTGCGGATGAGCGCGCTTGCAGAAGCATATCGTTCCAGACAGCCGCGCCGTCCGCAGGAACAAAGCTCGCCGTCCTGTCGGATCACGGTGTGTCCCAACTCCGTTCCTGCACTGCGATATCCTTCAAAGAGTTTTCCGTCAATGATAACGCCGCTGCCGATCCCCGTTCCGATCGTCAGAAACAGACTATCCCGATATTCCTTACCCGCCCCGAATTTCGCTTCTCCGAGCGCGGCGGCGTTGGCATCGTTGAGCACAAAGACGGGTTTTCCCGTATATTTTCGTACGAGCGCGGCGAGGGGAACGTTTCTCCAGCCGAAATTCGACCAAAGAACGACTGTACCGTCCGCCCCGTTTACAACGCCGGGCGAACCGATGCCGATCGCCTGAACATCGTTCATGCTCTTTCCTGCCTTTTCCGCTGTCTCCGAAGCAAGGCGGGCAAGCGCAAGCGCCGTCTCCTCTGCCGTGTTGGAGGCAGACGTTACAACACGCGATTTTCCCTCCAGGCGCCCGTCCGAAAGCAATGCGCCTTTAGCAGACATTCCGCCCAGATCGATTCCGATGACCATGATGATATCTTCCTTTGTTCAGCTATTTTTATAAATGCGCAGCCACTCGGGCAGACGCGCAATAAATTCCGTGTTATCGGAAGTACGCTTTAACATTTCGAGAATACCTGCCGTATCCGTGATCCCGCGTTCACGCAGTTTATATACAGCGCCCAGTTCATCGGAGGACAGGAGCAATTCTTCTTTTCGAGTTCCCGAACGGCGGATATCGATCGCCGGGAACACCCGCCGTTCGGCAAGCTCGCGGGAGAGAAAAATATCCGAATTACCCGTTCCCTTGAATTCCTCATAGATGACGTCATCCATGCGGCTGCCCGTCTCGACCAGAACGGTCGCGAGGATCGTAATGCTCCCCGCCTCTTTCGTATTGCGCGCTGCGCCGAAAAAGCGTTTCGGCTCGGAAAAAGCGCCCGCGTCAAGCCCGCCGGAGAGCGTCTTGCCCGAATTGTCCGACAAATAATTGTATGCACGCGTCAGTTTTGTGAGCGAATCGAGGAGAATGACGACGTCCTTCCCGAGTTCGGCATAGCGCTTGGCATGTTCCAGCGCCAGACGCGCCGCACGCACATGATGCTCCGCTCCCTCATCGAACGTAGAGGATATGATCTGCGCCGCAGGGACGCTTTCGCACATATCGGTCACTTCCTCGGGGCGCTCGTCAATGAGCAGGACGATGAGCACGAGCTCGCGATGGTACTCCCCGACTGCATGCGCCACATTTTTGAGGAGCGTCGTCTTTCCCGCCTTGGGAGGCGCAATGATCAGAGCACGCTGTCCCTTGCCAATGGGCGAAAACAAATCGAGGATGCGCAATGACAACTCATTGCACCCCTCGGACAAACAGATCTTTTGCGTAGCATACTGGGCGGTCAGGGAATCAAAATGAGGACGATCTTCATAGCCGCCGACCGAAAGCCCGTTGACGCTGAGGAGCGATTCCACCGCCGCCGAATCATTTTTCTGCCGCGGCTTTGCCGTACAGGCAATGAAATCGCCCTCGCGAAGTTTTCTTGCATGAATGAACGGCGCAGGCAAAAAAACATCTTCGCCCGTAGCCGACGGCTGACAGTTATGGGCACGCACAAATCCGTACCCGCCGCCGGTGATCTCCAAAATCCCTGTATAGACAGGAGCCTCATAGGAAGGCGGCGCGTCATGTTCGTCCGACGCGACCTCAAAGACCGCCTCCCGTTCGCGCCTGTCATCTGCGCCGAGACGCTTGATCTCATCGAGCTTATCGAAAATAGCGGGATCGATATATGTCTGTTTTACGGGAGCACCGCGATTTGACCGGGGAGCAGGCTGCTGCTTCCCGGTCAGAATATCGATGATCTCATCGATCAGCACACTCTTGTTGTTGGACGACGCATGACTCATGCCCAACTGTCTTCCGAGAATGCGCAACGTCGATAAAGGAAGGGTATCGAGAAACTCCCGATACCGCTGCTCCGTCGTTTTTAATTCCATGAAATCA
>CAJFNH010000149.1 GCA_904394195.1 Candidatus Gallimonas caecicola | reverse complement strand
TCGTTGCAATAAATATCAGAGATTCTGCTCCCTGCGGGGAGCTTTTTTTGCTGCATAAATTTTCCACCGCCTGCGCAAACTGCGTGCGATATGGGACAGCGCATCATCTTTTCCCGCCGGCCGCGCATCGTGGCGGTGAGCACCATTGCGGGGACAAAGGAGTGCGAGGGTATCGTCGGGCGGTATGTCGAGACGGCGCTCTCGGACGACATGTTCGGCGAAAGTACCTTTGAAAAGGCGGAGTGCAAGATGCTCTCGCACGTCATTGACGGCGCCATCGCCAATGCGAAACTCATGCGCGATCAGGTGGACGCGATCGTCTCGGGCGATCTGCTCAATCAGATCATTTCGGCAAGTTTTGCGGCGCGTGACTTTTCCGTGCCTTTCTTGGGGGTATACGGCGCTTGTTCGACGATGGCGGAGAGCCTTGCGTTGGCGGCGGTGCTCGTGGACGGCGGCTATTGCAAAAATGTGGTGGCGGCAACGGGCAGCCACTTTGCCTCGGCAGAGCGCCAGTACCGCTATCCGCTGGAACTGGGCTGTACCCGTCCGCCGCAGTCGCAGTGGACGGTGACGGGCGCGGGCGCTTCGCTCGTTTCGGGGGAGGGGGACGGGATCCGCATCACTTCGGCAACGCTCGGCAAGGTGGTCGACTACGGAGTGACGGACGTCAACAACATGGGCGCCGCCATGGCGCCTGCCGCCGCCGATACCATTCTGGAACATTTCCGCGAGACGGGCGAGCCGCCCGAGGCATACGATCTCATCGTCACGGGCGATCTGGGCGCGCTGGGCAGCCGTATCCTGAAGGACCTGACGTGGGAGAAGGGACTGGATATCGAGGAAAATCATGTGGACTGCGGCGAGATCGTCTATAATGTATTGGAGGATGAGTTTCAGGGCGGAAGCGGCGCGGGCTGTTCGGCGATCGTGCTCAATTCCTATCTGCATGCAAAGATGATGGCGGGTACGCTCAAGCGCATTCTGTTCGTCGCAACGGGGGCGCTCCTGTCCACCGTATCGTCCGGACAGGGGGAGAGCATTCCCTGTATCGCACATGCCGTCACATTGGAACGGTGAGGGGGAAAGGATGGAAGCACTGGAAATATTTCTCGCATTTTGCAAGGCGTTTGCGGTCGGGGGGCTCATCTGCGCCATTGCGCAGGTGATCATCAATCTGACCGATCTCACTTCGGGCAAGATCCTCGTCATTTTTATGCTTGCAGGCATTGTACTGACGGCTTTAGGGCTCTATCAACCCCTTGTCGAATGGGCGGGCGCGGGCGCGACCGTCCCCATTTCCGGATTTGGCTATCTTCTGGCGAGCGGCGCAATGAAGGGGGCGCAGGAAGGGCTCTTCCAGGCGCTCACGGGGGCGCTCTCTGCAGCCAGCGCGGGCGTGACGGCGGCGGTCGTTTTTTCCTTTCTCGCCTCGCTCGTATTCCGCTCCCACACCAAATACAACTGACGCAGGGCTGTCTTCGCGCTTGCGGCGCTGCGTCCGTATGGGCGCGGGAGCGGCGCGGCTTCTGCCTTGCGTGAGCCGAAAAACGGACGGCATAACGGACAGATCTTTTGATAAGAAACGGGGTCTGCCCGTTTCTTTTTTTATGCAAAAGAATTTGTGAACGCGTCTTGACATATGCTTGCGAACATGTTATAATCATATATGAAAAAATAAGAGGATACACAGAGGTGCATTCATGGGAATTCTCAAAAATATCGAATGGACGGATGATTCGTCGAATACGATCGTCTACAAGTACGAGATGAAGAACGACTACGTCTCCAAAGGGTCCGTGCTCACGGTGCGCGATTCCCAGGTGGCGATCTTTGCGCACAAGGGAAAAATGGCAGATGTTTTCCTGCCCGGGTATTATAAGCTGGACACCGAGTCCGTTCCCGTGCTTACCACGCTCATGTCCTGGAAGTACGGCTTTGAAAATCCTTTCCGTTCGGACATCTATTTTGTCAACACGCGGCAGTTCACGGGCTGTAAGTGGGGTACGGCAAATCCCATCATCATCCGTGACGCCGACTACGGCGCCGTCCGCGTGCGCGGCTACGGTACCTATGCTTTCCGCGTCAAAGACGCCTTCGTGTTCATGCAGGAGCTCTCGGGCACCCATTCCTCCTTCCGTACGGAGGATATCACAAGCTATATCAAGAGCATCGTCGTGAGCGCCATCTCGGACGCCATCGGCGAGAGCGGCATTCCCATCCTCGATATGGCGGGAAATCTGCTCGAGCTGGGCGCGGCGGTGCGCACTGCCATGCAACCCACCTTTGAAAAGCTGGGACTTGAACTCACCAATTTCGTGTTTGAGAACTTCTCGTTGCCCAAGGAGCTCGAGGAAGCGCTCGATAAGAACACTTCGCTGGGCATGATGCGCGGCAATATGGACGTCTATACGCGCATGGCGCAGGCAGACGCCCTCAAAGAAGCGGCAAAAAATCCCGGTATGGCGGGCGCCACGATGGGCGCGGGGCTGGGATTCGGCATGGGCAGCATGTTCGGCGATATGATGCGTCGCGATGCTTCGGAGGCATCCTCTGCACCTGCAGCGGGCGCGACCTGTCCTTCCTGCGGGGCAAAGGTCTCCGCTTCCGCCAAGTTCTGTCCCGACTGCGGAAAGCCTTTGGGCAACGTTTGCCCCAGATGCGGCAAACCCGTCAAAGCGGGCGCCAAGTTCTGTCCCGACTGCGGTCAGCCGCTGACTGCTTCCTGCCCCAAGTGCGGAAAGTCCGTTCCGGCTGGCACAAAGTTCTGTCCCGACTGCGGAGAAAAGCTGTAAGAGGGCGGGCAGTCAGCAATGCAATCGCCTTTTTCCGAATTTGATCCGCCCACCGGGGGCGAGGGAGATGCCCGGCCTTCCGATGCAGGGTCGCCTTTTTCCGAGTTTAACGAAGGTACGCCCGCACAGGAGGAGACCGCCGCTTCCGCATCCGCTCCCGCCCGCACTTATGCTGCGGACGAAGAGGTGGAAAACGCGACCGACGTGACCAAGTGTCCGGCATGCGGGGCAAATATGGTCTACGATTCCGTCCGCGGAAAGCTCTATTGCG
>CAJFNH010000148.1 GCA_904394195.1 Candidatus Gallimonas caecicola | reverse complement strand
TGTACACGAGCCCGCCGATATACTTGATCACGGAGGCGCTGCCGTTGGTGTTGTAGGCATTGTTCATGTAGTAGATCTGCATGTAGTTGGCGGGGTAGACGAAGTTGATGAGGTACCCGTTCAGCCCCTTGCCGGCAGTCACGCCCACGCGCAGCACGATGCCCGCGGTGACGATATTCCCCGTATTGTTTGACATGCGGAACACTGCCTCCATACGCGAGCCCTGTGCGCTGTTATCGATAATGTAATTGAAGTCGTGCATGCGGATGGCGCCGTCCGTCGTCTTTGTCCAGTCGTTGGCGGCGCGGCGGATGCCGAAGGAGGGATCGATGAGATCGTCGGTCAGGATATCCGCCCTGTTGGGCAGCGCTTCGAGTGCGGCGATCTCCTGCGTAAGATCCACGGCGTCGAGCTGCTCGCGCGTGGTGCATGCCATGATCTTGGCGACTGCGCTCTCGTAATGCGGCCTTGCGCTCTCCCATTGCTGCGCCGTAAAGGCGTCCTGCGACCAGACGGAGATGCTGTCCAGAAGTCCCTGGCGGGCGGCGGCAAGCGTCTCTTCGGCAAGGTCTTCATCGAGTGCAGGCTGATCGAGCCCCGCGATCGCATTGCGGATGACGCCTGCAAGCGTCACATAGGATGCGGCGGTAATGTGCAGCCCGTCCGAGAAGTCGCTCGCGATCACGCTTGAAGGGTCGCCGTCGGTGGCGCAGAACAGATATTCCGTCTCCGCGAACAGGATCCAGTCATAACTTGCCGCAAGATTGCGCATGAGGGCGTTCGTTTCGCTGATATTGTCGGCGAGCTGCGTCTTGTTGGGGCAGTGATTGACGCCCACAAGCACGAACTCCGCTTCGGGCAGCCGGGCATGCAGCGCAAGCAGCACGGTTTCCACGCTGTGGGCGATCGCCGCCGGGGTATATCCCGCCGTGATATCGTTGATGCCGATCATGTAGATGCCGATGGAGGGGGAGTACGAGACGATCTGTTCGATCATTTCCTCCCAGTGCGAAGCGACGGAGCCGCCGATGCCGATATTGTCGATGGAGGAATATTCGGAAAGGTCCGTCTTATAGTTGCGCCACAGTTCCATGTAGGAATGCCCGAAGAGGAGCACTTCCGCCGTGCGCGTATCCGTCTGCGCCGAAACGTTCATTGCCGAGCAGATGGTGCCCGCGCCTCCCGTCATGATGCCTGCGCGCGTTCCCGTCAGGGGCTCGCTGTCCGTGTATGCGGCATAGCACAGCGTCTGTCTGGAAGAGAGCGCCACATAGCAATGGATGCTGCCGCCTTCCTTGACGATGGTAACGGGATAGGTGCTTTCCGTCTGATAGCTTGCCGAAAGTTTTCCGCGCTGCAGGCGGGTGCGCACGCCGTTCACCACTTTTGCGAGCTCCACATATCTGCCCGCCGTAAAGGTGAGGGCGTAGTAGCTCTTCGCCTCGTCGTCCGCGCAGAAGATAACGCTGTTGTCCGCGCTGTTGATGGGGGCGAGCGAGAGGGTGAGGGTGCCGTCCGTAAAGGCTGCCGTCTTATGCAGCGCCACCGTCGCGGCCGTCGCGCGCACGCCCAGCCCCGTCACGTTGAGTCCGCCCGAGAGGATATCGTACTCCTCCGAGGGAACGCCCGCGGGCGTTTCGGAGGCGGTCACCTCGACGTCGCTGTAGCGCACATCCGCCGTTCCCGCGCGCAGGCCGTATTTGTCGCCGGAGAGGGGGGTCGTCTCCGTGTACAGCATGTAGAACTCGTCGTCGACATAGCAGCTGATGCCCGTGTCGTCGCGCTCGATGCGCAGGCGGTAGGTGCCCGCCGCGTCAAAGTCCTCGATGCGCTTTTCGGCGCATACCGACCATCCGTTGAGCACTCTGCCCAGGTATGCCGTTCCCGAACGGCTGACGAAGAAGAAGTAGTAGGAGGCGCCGCTCTCCCAGTAGGTGGAAGCGCTGCTCTCCGTCAGCGCAAAGACGATGCCGCTGTCTGCGGGCGTACCCGATAGCTGTACGGTCGCCTCCATGACGCCGTAGGTAAAGGCGCCCGTCTTGTGTACGGCAAGCGAATTTGCCGAGCGCGAACGCACTTTATCCGTTCCGTCCGCCGCAAAGGTGCCGTAGACGATCTTGTAATCATACATCATGGGGGTCACCTCTTCCGGTTCATCGGGGGTTTCCGGACCTTCGTCCTCGTCGCCCGGGTCTTTTCCGGGGCCATCGGGGTCTTCGGGCTGCGTATCGGGATCTTCCTGCTCCTCTCCGCCCCCGTCCGGCGGGGTAGGATCGTCGCCGGATGGCTCGGTCTGCTGCGTGCCGCCCTGATCGGCAGGGGGCGTCTGTTCGCAGGCGGCAAAGGCCAGCGACAGGACGAGCGCAAACACAAGAACGAGAAGCGGCAAAATAATACGCTTTTTCATCTGCATTGTTCTCCTTATTTGCATTTTTTGATTGACAAGCGCATTTTTTGCGCCTATAATGATAATAAAATAACAATAATATATTTACAAGTACTTATTTTGTCAAAAGGGGGTATGATCTTGTCCTATGCAGAGGCGTTTCCGTGCGAGCCTTCGCTCCGATCTGCAGCCCGGGTCGCAGAATCTGCAGCTCTTCGGCAAATTGAGTGCCAATCCGCTGCGCTATTCGGTGGATATGACGGGGCATCAGACGGCGGGCGCGGGATATTTTCTTGACAGAGAGGGTTACCGTACCTATCTTCTGAACTATACGGTGCGCGGGGAAGGCAGATTTACATATGAGGGCGCAGAATTTTCCTGCGGCGCGGGCGACCTTGTGTTCATCGACTGCGAGCGGCGCCATGTCGTGCGGGCGGGGCAGGATGGCTGGGAGTTCTGGTATCTGCACTGCGCAGGTCCTGCCATGCCCGCGCTGTACGCCGATTTCACGCGCATGACGGGGCACGTCCTGCATGATTTCAACGCCGCGCATTTTCTGGAGGGGCTGCAGGGACTGCAGACGGCTCTGCGCGAACACCCGCATCTGACGGTGCCCTCGCCCGCAAATATCGATGAGGAGCTGTTCATCGGGTTTTCCGAACGCGTCTATGCCATGCTCAACGATATC
>CAJFNH010000147.1 GCA_904394195.1 Candidatus Gallimonas caecicola | reverse complement strand
ATTCCTCCGACTGGGGCACCAACTGGACTCCCTACAAGGCGGACAACGGCGTTCCGTACATCACGCCCAGCTCCAAGTTCCACATCCAGCGGCTGGAGAGCGGCGCGATCCTGCTCATTACACATGCGACCACGGCGGACAGGGAGCAGCTCGCGGCGTACCTCTCCTATGACGACGGCAAGACGTATCCCTACATGATGATGCTCGACGATACCGACATCCGCGGAAATTGGCGCGACTTCGGCGTGAGTTATCCCGAAGCGGCGGCGCAGCAGGGGGAGAACGGCGAGATCTACATCGTCTACGATGCGGGCAGATACGCCCTCAAAGAGATCCGCATGTGTATCGTCACGGAGGAGGACATCAAGGCGGGCAAACCCGTTACCGACTACTGTAAAATGCGCATGCAGATCCAGAAGTTGGGCGGATATATTGACTATGTGTCGGCAAAAGAGGACTATGAACAGTACATTACGGTGCAGCCCGGCACCGAAAAGGCGGATATTCTGGAGCAACTTCCGCAGACGGTGACGCTTGTAGCCGGGGACGGCTCTGAACTTCCGCTCACGGGCACATGGGAGTGCCCCGAGTATGCCAAGAACATCGAGGGGCGCTATACATTCAAATTTTCCGAGCGGGTGACGGGCAAAGCACAGGATCTGTACAGTCTGCTCAACGTGTACGTCACCGTCGCTGAAAAAGAGCCGGATCCCGCGCCGGGCGGCGATACGGAGAATCCGGGCGGTGATACGGAGAATCCGGGCGGTGAAACGCAGCCGCCCGAAAACGGAAGCAAAGGGGGATGCGGTTCGTCGCTTGCGGGGGCGGGCGGCGGCATCGCCGCGGCACTTGCCGCAAGTGCATTGACGGTCATTTTGATGGGGAAAATTTCCACAAAGCGGAAAAATATGAAAAGATAAGGAGGAAGAAACTATGACAAAGACATTGCGCAGGGCGCTTATTGCATGCCTT
This sequence comes from Candidatus Gallimonas caecicola, assembly GCA_904394195.1. GTDB lineage: Bacteria > Bacillota > Clostridia > Christensenellales > Borkfalkiaceae > Gallimonas > Gallimonas caecicola. Next base: position 2,175 of record CAJFNH010000147.1, on the reverse strand, counting down.
GCCACACTGTGCCTGCTGGCTGCGTTGCTGGGGGGGGTATGATGTTTATGCGTGCCTCCGCCGCGGGCGAAGATGTTCCGGCTGCAACCACCGTGCCGGAGAACGAACTTGAACAGCTTTCCATCGAGAACGGCGTGATCTCGAGGATCACGACGGCAAGTGGCACGAGCACGGTGCGGTTTACGCCGGCACCGGAAAGCGGCGATGATTATACGCTTACGGATGCCACCGATCTTGCGTTCCGTTTTAAGGTCGTTTATCGCCAGGCAAACCGCCCCAATGACTCTTCGGGACTCTGCTATGTCCGCATCAAGTTTGCGGGAAACGATACCGTGTGGGGCGCAAGCAAGGAAGATCTCCGCTTTACCTTTGTGAACGCATTGACGGACGAGGTCGGCACCGTACGCATTTCCGACGGCGGAAACAACAATATCGGCGGACAGCTCAATGTTTCGGTCGGAACGGACGGTACCGTGTACATTCCGCTCACGCAGATCCGCGACGGCAATCAGACGAGTGCCCTTGGCAACCGTCTTACCGAGATGCAGAACTGGTCCGATCTCGCCATTGAGTACATCGAGTTTACATACAGTGCAAGCCGCTGGGACTTTGCATTCGGCGACATCGCGCTCATTCGTCGGACGAACGATGCGATCACCACGGACGTGCTCGATCTGACGGCGGCTGCCACCAACAACGCGACGCTCTACGACGCATGGTACGATAACGTTACCCTCAAGGTCAACGGTACCGAGGCGACATTGGCTGATGACGGCACCTATACGGTCGATCTCGGGGAGATGGGTAAGGTGTATTTTGACTCTGACAAGGTGTTCGCCTATGACCCCATCCGCGTGCATTCCGAACTCGCCGAAGGCTACGGCATCACCGGAGTCGCCACGAGGGCCGAGGGCAAGACGATCGATCAGCGCGGCGCGGAGGCAGACAATCTGGAAATAAGAAAAGGAACTAGTTATGTCTATCATAAGAACAGCAGTGCACTTCTGACGGGCTATGCCTATGAAGGAGAGTATTTCCTTCGCAGAGGCAATCACTGCAAGGGCGCGGAATCCCCTGACGACGATACCGTTGAACTCGGGACGGAGCCGCTCAATGCCACCATCGAAGTGACGGTATCACCTCTCGTCGCGCTCGATATTACAGGCGAAGCGGATGGCGTGGACATCTATTATTTCCGCTATGATTCGCTTGCGGACTGGAATTTTATCACGCATGCGGACGTCGATGATTGGAGCAATATGATCGACGACGGTTCGGATGGAAAGCTCTGGCTCGCACCCAATGACGAGTCGACGGTCGTCGTCGTTCCCAAGGCGGGGTATGACTTTACGGGCCTTAAACTTGAAGGGGAAACTGAAAACCTGTCGATTGCGGAACAACAGGCGGACGATACGACGGGCAGCCTTGAGATCGCCCTCTATAAGATCTCCGTCGGCGAGACGAAGCAACTGGAGGTACTCGGGCTGGGCGAAGAGGTCACGCTCGCGGCGGAAGTCGGCGAACACGGCAGCGTCACCGTTGACAGCGTTGCGGCAGAGGGGACCTTCACGAGCAATATCTACAAGACGCTGACCATTGAAGCAACGCCCGATAAGGGATATGAGGCGGCTGTAAGTGTTGTTTATGCGGCACAGGAGCCGGACGGCGAGGAGCGCGTCGTGCCCCTGACGGCGGCTTCGGACGGCAATTATTATTATCAGGTGGACGGCGCGTTCACCATCCGGGCGGAGTTCTCCGTCGTCACATATGCGCTGACCTACCGTCTCAACAACGGAGAATACGCATCGGGCGAGAGCAATCCTGCTACCATCACTTACTTTGATACGGTCACACTCAAAAACCCCGTGCGCGAAGGGTATGACTTTGTGGGCTGGCGCATCGAGGGCGAGGAAGGCACCGTCACCGAACTCAAAGAAGTGGAGAGCGATCTGACGCTCATCGCCGTGTTTGAAATGGCAGATACGCCCGTCGATCCCGATCCCGGCGATGATCCCGGCGATCAGCCCGGCGGCGACAACGGCGGTGACAACGGCGGCGGCTGCGGCGGTACGCTGGCAGGCGCGCTCGGACTTGGCGTTGCGGCGACAGTCATCATGATCGCTACGGTCGCAGTCATTCTGAAAAAGAAGAAGAATTAAGTTACAGCGGTCCCGT
>CAJFNH010000146.1 GCA_904394195.1 Candidatus Gallimonas caecicola | reverse complement strand
TTTTCGGAAAATTTATGAAATTTTCTATGGATAAAACTTGACTTTTCCCCCCGATTGCGGTACAATAACAAAGCTGTCGCCAAGATGCGGTCGTGGCGGAACTGGCAGACGCGCAAGACTAAGGATCTTGTGGTTCACACCATGCAGGTTCAATTCCTGTCGACCGCACCATAGAAAGCCCCCTGTGCCAATTTACGGCACAGGGGGCTTGTATTTTCCAATGCAGCTTCTGCAATGAACGCCGTCAGGTCTCCCGCTCTGCCCCGCCGTCACCACGCACCAGAGCAAGGTATTCGCCATCTGAAATCCCCCGCCCGATCTCGCAGGAATACTCTTTGAGCAGAAAGTATTTTTCATCGTAGTCCCCCTGCAAAACGCTCTTCAGATAGCCGACAAATTCACCGGAAAAAGCAAGGACACATTTCTGCAGGTCGGAAAATCCGACGCTCCCGAACGTCACCGGTGAAGAATTGTCCGGCGCCTCATACCACAAGCCGTCATAGTGAACAAAGACCTGCGTGTGCGTCTGATGGAAGGTTTCCGAGCAGTATTCCATGAAGTAGCTCTTATATTCGAGCCCGTGCGCCCGGCAATAACACACGATCAGATTTGCCACGTCCCAGCACCAGCCGCACCGGTCCTTCACGACCTCTTCGGGCGATGAGAAAACATAGGTAAAGCACTCCTCCTGCTTCGAATAATCGTCGGACACCTCCATGACATGGACACACCCTTCCCTGTCGCGGTAGCCGTAACGGATCGTCTTGATATAGTCAAAAAACGCATGGATCTCCAGATGCAAAACTTTGTCGAGTGAACGAAGCATCCTCCCCTCCCGGTCATTCTTTTATTTCCACAAACCAACGCATGCGGTCGGGTTCATAATAGAGCTCCTTTTCCCGTCCCGAAATCATGCAGGTATACCGCAGCGGCAGAACGGCGCTGACGCGGGCGGGCGCATGCTGCACGGAGCAAATTCGCTCCACCGGGTACCTTCTGCCGTCCGACCAGACTATCTGAATGGGCCGCACGCCCCCTTCCGCCAAAAATTGCGCAAGAACTTCCACACAGATCTTTTTGTATGACATACCGACAGTCTGTTCCGTCGGAGGCTCTGCCATACCAAAAATGTGCCCGACTGCACAGCAGTCGGGCACACTCATGTGTTACAGGTTTTACTCCTCGTACCCGTTCGGGTTATTTTTCTGCCAGTTCCACTGGTCGCGGCACATGTCCTCCAGATCGTACTGCGCCTTCCAGCCCAGCTCCCTCTCTGCCTTGGCGCTGGTCGCATAGCAGGCGGGAACGTCGCCCGCGCGGCGGGGCTTGATCTCATAGGGAAGTTTTTTGCCGCACGCCTTTTCGAAGGCATGGATCATATCGAGCACGCTGTAGCCCTTGCCCGTTCCGAGATTGTAGATGTGCACGCCCGGCTCTTTGAGTTTTTCGATGGCGGCAACATGCCCGCGCGCAAGGTCGACTACATGGATATAATCGCGCACGCCCGTGCCGTCCGGGGTGGGATAATCGTTGCCGAACACGCCGATCTTTTGCAGCTTCCCGCTTGCGACCTGGGCAACGTAGGGCATCAGATTGTTGGGAATACCCTTGGGATCCTCACCGATGCGACCGGACGGATGCGCTCCGACGGGATTGAAATAGCGAAGGAGCGCGATATTCCAGCTGTTGTCCGCATGATACAGATCCTTGAGCATGCGCTCCTGCATGAGCTTGGTCGTGCCGTAGGGATTGGTCGTGGAAAGACGGCAATCCTCATCGAGCGGCAGACGCTCCGGCTCGCCGTAGACGGTCGCCGAGGAGGAAAACACAAAGTTCTTTACGTTGTACTTTGCCATCGTCTCCAGCAGGACGATGGTAGAGATCAGATTGTTATCATAGTACAGGACAGGCTTTTGCACGCTCTCGCCCACCGCCTTGAGCCCTGCGAAGTGGATGACCCAGTCGATCTTATGCGCTGCGAACACCTCTTCCAGCTTTGTTCTGTCGCGCACATCGCAGCAGTAGAAGGTCAGGTCCTTTCCCGTGATCTCCTTCACGCGCCGCAGGCTCTCCTCGTTCGCGTTGCAGAGGTTATCCACAACGACCACTTCATAGCCCGCCTCAAGGAGCTCCACAACCGTATGCGAGCCGATAAAACCCGCGCCGCCCGTTACAAGAACTGTCATATCAAGCCTCCTTTTTACCCTGTCTTCAAGCATAGCATACTCTATTCTATGAGCAAAGGCAAGCAACTTGTTGTCTGCTTTTGGACATTTATTGACTTTATCGCGGAACGATCAGATATTGACCTCCCCCTTTTCTCCGAGCAGAGAGCGGTGCCGTGAAAGGATGGGGTCGATCTCCTGCGCAATAAATTCTTCCACTTGCTGCGGCGCTCTGCCGATGAATTTGCTTGCGTCGAGGATGTCATCCAGGCGGTCGTGCACTGCGCGGAAGGCATCATCCTTACGGATGAGATCGAGAAGATTGTTCTCCCCGCCCTCCTGCTTGACGTTCGCACCCGCCTGCATGGAGAGGACGCGGATGCGCTCGTGCAACTCCTGCCGGTTCCCGCCCGCCTTGACACACTCCATCATGATATTTTCCGTTGCCATGAAGGGAAGCTCTGCCGCGATATGCTTCGCGATGACCTTGTCATAGACGACAAGGTTGTCCGCCACGTTCAAATAGATATTGAGCACGGCATCCACCGTGAGGAATGCCTGGGCGTTGACGATGCGACGGTTGGCGGAATCGTCGAGTGTGCGCTCGAACCACTGTGTGGACGCCGTGACGGCGCTGTTCACAGGCAGCGAGAGCATGTAACGCGCGAGCGAGCCCATGCGCTCGCAGCGCATGGGATTGCGCTTGTACGCCATGGCAGACGAGCCGATCTGGCTCTTTTCAAAGGGCTCCTCCACCTCCTTCATATTCTGTAGGATGCGGATATCGTTGGAAAATTTGTAGGCGGACTGCGCGATCTGCGAAAGCACGCAGAGCACATTGTAGTCGAACTTTCTGGGATAAGTCTGTCCCGTCACGCCATATACCTTGTCATACCCCATTTTGGCGACGACGCGCCTTTCCAGCTCTTTGACTTTTTCCCTATCGCCGTCAAAGAGGTCGAGAAAGCTCGCCTGCGTGCCCGTCGTCCCCTTCACGCCGCGC
>CAJFNH010000145.1 GCA_904394195.1 Candidatus Gallimonas caecicola | reverse complement strand
GAATATTCATGCTGTCAACTGTTTGAAGGGCATTTAGCAAAAAAAGTTCGCCGAAACGAACTTTTTTTGCGAATTTATGTTTTACAAAAGCCTGCAAAGATGCCGGCAGGCTTTTGCATATTTTACCCCTCCACTTCCCGCCTCCATGTATAGGCGCAATAAGTCTCTGTGAGATATCCTGCCGCCGCGGCGGGATCGGAAAGATCCGGCGCGGGCAGGGCACCCCCCTCCTCGCCGATCACCGTCCAACCCTCTGGCTGTGCAAACGTGACGCGCTCAAGTCCCGTGCAGCCGCGGAACGCGTCATACCCGATCTGTGCGATACCTGCGGGCAGCGTGATTTCCGTTAGTCCCGTACAGCCGTAAAACGCCCCGTCGCCGATTTGTTCGCATGTGCTGCCCTGTGCAAACTGAACATGCACGAGCCTTGGCATATAATAGGAGTCGCTGCAGGGATGGAAGAGATAGTTTGGGATGCGAGCGACGTTCGTACCTATCGTGACGGAAAGCCCCGCCCCGTTTCTTCCCGCTTCATAAAACACATAGTTGTAGGCGCTCAAGTCTGCGCAAGACGCCGCATCGTATGCAAATTCCTCAAGCGCTGTACACCCGTAAAAGGCATATGCGCCGATACTCGTTACGCCGCTGCCAATGCTGACTTTGACAAGCGCCGTGCACCTGTAAAAGACGGCTGCTCCGATCGAGGAAACGCTGTCTGCAAGGACGATCTCCGTAAGCCCCGTACACATGTAAAATGCGTTAGCCCCTACAGAGACCGCGCCGCCGGAGATGGTCGCCTTGGTGATGGCGGTGTTTTCCGCAAACGCATAGGCATAAATCACATAACTGCTTCCGCGGTAGCTATCCGGAAGGGTGAGCTGTGTCTCTTCCCCCGTATAACTCATGAGATAGACCGCTGATCCGTCTTTATAGAAAAGATAGCCGTTCTCCTCTTTCAGTCCGCTCTCCGCCTCTGCCGTACGATAGACATTATGAGCGTAGTACGCGGCATAGCCGTGCTCAGTCTCCCCCGCATAAAGTTCGAGTGCAGAAAAGTCATACACTTCCACCAGTTTGTAGCAGTTCATGAACGCACCTTTGTTTAACCCTGTTAGAACACCATATAAGATTGCCGCCTAACAATATCAATTGAGCGAATTTCAATTCTGTGACGGAGAAGAGTTTATCACCTTCAACCTCATAGACATCAACACGGAAAAGAAAGAGATCACGGTCGCCGTGACAGACCGCGGACGCATCACAAAAAGTCTGCTTAAGACTGTTGACAAATGCATCGGGAGATTTTATAATAAACACAACAGACACCAATATTCATCGGGAGAAACAAATATGGTCGCGATCAAGGAAGTACAAAGCAGAAAAGACAAACGGACGTTTTTGAACTTCCCGATCAGACTGTATCGGGGGAACGATTGTTTTGTTCCCCCGCTCTACGGCGATGAACGAAAACTGTTCCGGAAAAACTATCACTACTACGATACCTCGGAAGCGGTATATTATCTTGCCTACCGCGGCAAGACCGTTGTGGGAAGGATCTCCGGGATCCTGCAAAAGGAAAGCAATAAAAAATGGGCGCAGAAGAGAGTGCGGTTTACCCGCTTTGACTGCATCGATGACCGTGAAGTTGCCGCCGCCCTGTTCGGCGCCGTGGAAGACTGGGCGCGCAGCAAGGGCATGGAGGAGGTCGTGGGTCCCCTCGGTTTTTCCGACCTGGAACGCGAAGGACTGCTCATTGAGGGCTTTGACGAACTTTCCACCTTCGAAGAACAGTACAATGCCCCCTATTATCAGGCGCTCATCGAAGGACTCGGCTATGAAAAGGAAGTCGATTGGGTGGAGCACAAGCTTTACCTGCCGGAGACCGTAGATCCGCGCATCCATGAAATGCGCGAAAAACTGCTTGCCCGATACGGACTGCATATGAGCGCCGCCAAAAATGCAGACGAGTTCATACGGCTGTACAAGGACGCATTTTTCGAGCTACTTGACACGACCTATGCCGATATCTACGGGACAGTCCCCTTTACGGAAAAGATGAAGGACGAACTTGTCAGATCCTTCCGGCTCATCATCGACATCCGATTTGTAACGATGATCCTCGACAAGGACGAAAAGCCCGTGTGCTTCGGCCTGTGCTTCCCCTCCATCGCACGCGCGGTGCAAAAATCGGGCGGAAAGCTCACTCCCGCCGCCATCATGCGCGTACTTAAGGCGGTCAAAGACCCGGAGATCATCGATCTTGCCCTCATCGGCGTATTACCTGCCTACCGCGGCGCGAGCATCATCCTCATCGACGAACTTACCCGTATGCTCCGCGAAGGCAATGTAAAGTATTGCGAAACCAACCTCAACCTGGAGGACAACCACGCCATCCTCAACCTTTGGAAGAATTTTGGCAATGTGCTGCACAAGCGCAGAAGATGTTATCTGAAAAAGCTGTAAAAACGGGGGTGCCTGCCGCATTGCGACAGGCACCCCTTATTCCTGTTTTCGGTTTTCAGTTGCGGCGGTAGATGCACGCCGTGTGCGGCGGAAGGTAGATATCGTTGAGATTGCGTACCTGTCCGTCCAGAAGGTTGACCCCTTCCGCTTCCTCCACGCGGATGGTACAGTCGCCATCGCCGATATTGACGGCGACGATGATCTTTTCCCCGTTATATTCGCGCACGAAGGAAAAGTTGGTGTTCATGCAAGTCGCCTTGGCATAGCTGCCGTATGAGAGCGCAGGGCAAGCCCTTCTGATCTGCGCGAGTTTTGTAAGATGAGCGACCAGTTCGGGGTGCGCCGACCGATCGATGTCCCCGATAAAGGGCCGCAGCTTGTAGTCGAGGTCGGATTTATCCCCCTCGGCGCCGTATTCGGAGCCGTAATAAATACACGGGATGCCCGGCATGGTGTAGAGCAGCGTGTACAGATTAAGCAGATTCCTCTTATCCCGCAGGGCGGTACAGGCGCGCTCGACGTCGTGATTGTCCACAAAGTTGAGCAGATGCTTGCCGCGGAAGAGCGCCCAAGGCGTATCGGCAAACAGACGGGTCATGGAGTGCTCGATCTCAAACAGGTTGTTCGAATTGAATGCAGAGAGCATGGAGCGGAAACCCTCGTAATTGGTAATGGAATCCAGACGACCCGGACAGACGTTCTGCTGGAAGTTGTTGTTGTGGATGACCTCTCCGACAAGGAAGAAATCCCCTTTCTTTTCGTTTACGGTGCGGCGCAGCAGCTCCATGAACCACTGCGGCAG
>CAJFNH010000144.1 GCA_904394195.1 Candidatus Gallimonas caecicola | reverse complement strand
TTCACCGTGTCGATGTCATAGGAGATGCGGTTGATAAGGTCGCCCGCCTGCATTCTGTCGAGCAGGGAGAGGGGGAGTATAAGGATCTTGTCAAACACGTCCTGCCGCATGCTTTTCACGATGCGCTGGCTCAGACGGGTCATCAGCACGGTGAGCAGAAAGGTGAGCACGGAGGAGACGATATAGAAGATCGCCATGTACAGGCAGTAGGTGCTCACGGCGGCAAAGTCCACGCCTGCGTCGGCGGCAATGGCGTCCACCGCTTCGCCCGAGAGCCAGGGACCGAGCAGCGCAAACAGGTTGCTGCCCAGCATCAGAAGAAACGCCGCCGCAACATGCGCCTTGTAGCGCATGTAATAGCCGATCAGACGGAAAAATACCGCCTTGCGCCCCTTTTTTACGGGGACGTTTTCATGAACTTGTGCATTTTCATGCGGTTTCATGGCTGCCTCCTTCTTCCTGCGCGTGCTGGGAAGCGTAGATATTGCGGTACACCTCGCAGTTTTCCATGAGTTCGCGGTCGGAGCCGAATCCGACGGCGCGACCTTTGTCGAGCACAAGGATCTTGTCGGCAAAACGCACCGAACTGATGCGCTGGGCGACCATCACGATGGTGGTGTCTGGCAGGCGTTCGAGCAGCGTTTTGCGCAGCTGCGCGTCCGTGCGGTAATCGAGCGCGCTCGAGGAATCGTCCAGGATGAGGATCTCGGGGGAGGCGGCAAGGGCGCGCGCAATGAGCAGGCGCTGCTTCTGTCCGCCGCTGAAGTTGGCGCCGCGCGTCGCGAGCATGCTCTCATAGCCGCCGTGTTCCGCTATGAATGTGTCGGCGCGCGCATATCCGGCGGCACGCTCCACCTCTTCCTGTGCGACGTCGCGTTCAAAGTCGATATTCTCGCGTACGCTCGCCGCCATCAGAAAGTCGTTCTGGAACACAACGCCGAATTTTTTTCGCAGATCGGCGAGTTCGTAGGTGCGCACGTCCCGCCCGTCCACCAGAACGCGCCCCTTGTCGGCGTCGTAAAAGCGCAGCAGCAGATTGACGACGGTGCTCTTTCCGCTGCCCGTCGCGCCGATGATGCCCAGCGATTCTCCCTTGGCAAGCGTAAAACTGACGTTGTGCAAAGCGGGAACGCCGCCGTAGGAAAACGTCACATCGTCAAAGCGCAGCACGCTCTCCTCCTGTGCTTGTTCTTCCGGCAGGGGCAGGAGCTCTTCGGGCAGGGCGAGAATGGCGGCGATGCGCTTTGCCGAAGCGCCGCCCTTGGAATACATGACGAAGATGCGGCTCACGGTGATGACCGCGTTGAGGATGATGGTGAAATATGAGGTGAAGGCGATGATATCCCCGGGCATCGCGTATCCTCCCGCAACGCGGTATGCGCCCGCAAAGATGACCGCCGCCATGCCCAGGTTGAGCACGGTATTCATCAGCGGATTGGTGACGCCCATCGTGATGCTCGCCTTCGTTTCATTCTGAACGACCCTTTCGTTGATCGCGCGGAACGACCGGCTCTCGTATTCGGTGCGGGAGAGCGCCTTGATGACGGGTATGCCCGTGTAATCGTCGCGTACCTTGCGCACCACGACGTCTGCCGAGCGCTGCAGGCGGTCATAGAGCACGATGCCCCGCCGCGCAACGAGAATGACGATGACGGCGAGTACGGGCACGGCGGCAAGCAGGATGAGCGCAAGCATGCTGTCCACCGTAAAGGTAAGCGTGATGCCGCCGATGAGCAGGATGGGCGCGCGCACGCCCAGACGCTGCATCATGCCGATCATGTTGTGTACGTTATAGGTGTCCGAGGAGAGGCGCGAGACGAGGGAGGGGACGGTCGCCTCGTCCGTCTGGTGCGCCGAAAGGCGGAGCGTTTTGGAGAACAGATCGCTGCGCAGGCGCTGCGTGGTATCGCGCGCCACCCGCGATGCCATGCGGTTGGCGGTCACGTTTCCCACAAGTCCCACCACGGCGCAGGCAAGCATTGCCGCACCCCAGAGGGAGAGGGCAAGGATATCTTCCGTCGGCGCAACGTTGTCGATCATATGCGCCATGATGAGGGGGAGAAAGAGTTCTGCGATGGTGCCCGCCGCCTTGATGCAAAAACCCAGCGTCATGCGCAGTTTATAGGCGGACAGATAGGAAAATAACGTCTTCAAGGGTCACTCCTGTGCATGTTCGTCTGCGATCACCCGTTTGGCGTTGTCGGCAAGCCGTTGCGCAAGCTGCGCGATCCGTTCACGCTCCTCTTCGGAAAACCCGTCAAGCACCAGTTCGTTCCATGTGCGGTGCACTTCGCGGATGGCGGGAATGGCGTCCAGCGCCTTCTGCGTGGGATATACCAGCAAAGAGCGCCTGTCTTTCGGGTCGGGCGAACGGGTGATGAAGCCTTTTTCTTCGAGCGATGCAAGCTGCCGCGCCACATTGCTCTTGTGCACATAGATAAGCCCGGTGAGCGCGTCCTGCGCGATGCCCGGGTTGCGGCAGATGTTGAGGATGTAGGAATCCTGATAGCTGCCGATACCAAGCGCTTCAAACCGCGCCGTCCGGTAAAGATTGGCGCAGCGCCACGCCTCTCCCAGCGATTTCATGAAAGGGTTTGCCATATATCCTTCCTTCCCTTTTTATTGCGGACGCAACAATTGCGTGCGCAACTATATCATAACAAAAAAACAGTCCGCTGTCAAGCGTCTGTAAATGATGATCCCCGTCCGACCGGACGGGGATCGATGCGTTACATGGCGGGGGCGTTTGCGGAAGGGGTATAGACGCGCGCGGCAAGGTCTTTGTCGAGAAGGTACAGGCTCTTGGCGTCCTGTCCGAAGAGCTGCATTTTTTTGATGAGATCTTCGGCGTTCTTCTCCTCCTCGCCCTGCTCCTTTACGAACCAGTCAAGGAACTGCATGGTCTTGAAGTCCTTTGCTGCGAACGCAGCCGCGTAGATGTCGTTGATCCATGCGCTCACCTGCCGTTCGTGCGCAAGCCCTGCCTGAAGCGGGGCGGTGTTGTCCGCATATGTTTTGCCGGGGGCGGCGATCTGTCCGGATACGACCGTCTCGCCGTTGTCCAGCAGGTAGCGGCGCATCATCATGGCGTGGTCGCGTTCCTCCTGCGCCTGCACTTCATACCAGTGCGCAAAGCCATCCAGGCCTGCCTGTGCATAGTAGTTCGCAAAGTCCAGATACAGGTATGCGGAGTAAAATTCGCGCGTGACCTGTTCGTTCAGAAGTTTTTTGACTTGTTCGTTCAGCATGATCGTCTCCTTTTTATTAAATA
>CAJFNH010000143.1 GCA_904394195.1 Candidatus Gallimonas caecicola | reverse complement strand
TCACAATATTCTCATTTTTTACACGGAGACGCCCCAAAAACGGCATACAGCGTACAGGCAAGCTGTCCGTTCCAGAGCCTTCGTTTCTTATCCGCACGCATCCCGAACGCACGTTCTGCCCCGTCATAAGCGGACAGAAAATAACAGCTCCAATCCGGAAGACTGCGGAATACCTTTCCGAAGTCACGGTACAGCCCTCGCAGATCGGTATCGCCCATCCGTTCGCCGTAAGGCGGATTGCTGATAAGTACTCCGAAGCGCTCTTCCGATGAAAACTGCCGCATATCCTGTAAGCAGAAGCGGATATCCTTTTCAACGCCGGCGCGCGCTGCATGGAACCGGGCGATCTCTATCGCTTTATCCGAAACATCCGAAGCAAACAGCGGCGGGAGCGGCGTGCGGTTTTCCAGATCGCGCGCTTCCTCGCGCGCCGCCTGAAGCACGCCCGACGGCGTACACTTCCAGCGCGTAAAATCAAACCGCCGCACAATGCCCGGTGCGATATTGCGCATATACAGCGCTGCTTCGATAGGAATGGTGCCACTCCCGCAGAACAGATCGGCAAACGGTTTTCCGAATCGAAAAAAGGAACTTTCGATCATGGCTGCCGCTGTCGTTTCACGCAGCGGAGCCTCGTAAGTGCGCACCCGATATCCACGCTTATGCAAGCCGTCTCCCGACGTATCCAAGGTAAGATACGCAATATCCCCGTAAAGATATACGCCCACTATGGCGCGTTCTCCGCGTTCATCCAGCGTACGGGTGCCGAACTTTTTCATAAGGCGCTCCGCAATCGCTTTTTTGACAACTCCGCCCGTCGCCTTGACCGCCATAAGATTGCTCTTTACGCATTTCCCATCCATAAGGATGCGGCTGCGCGGAGATAAAAATTCTTCCCACGGGAGTGCAGAAACCCCGGTGAAGAGCGCGTCAAAATCGGGGGAGGGAAATTCCCCCACCCCGATAAGAACACGTTCGCCTGCCCGAAGGCAGACATTGAGACGAGCGACGTCCTTCCAGTCACCTTCCAGCTCGATCCTGCCGCGGATCGCAGGGCACTCGCCGTAGCCGAGTTGTAAAAGTTGCCGTTTGACGGAGGCCTCCACGCCTGCCGCAACGGGGATATAGAGTTTCATTCCCGGTTATCCTTCCTCTTCTCCATCTTCTTCGACGGGCTCCGGCACGCACGGATTGAGCGGAGAGGTAACGGGCGTCAGATCGTATTTATCGTCCAAATCGCCAAGAAGCTCTTCGATCATATCCTCGCGCGTGATGATACCGATCGCTTCTCCGTCATGACGGACGATCATCATGTGTTCGCGCTCCTTCTGCATATGCTTCAGAAGTGCGGAAACCTTTTCTTCAGACGTTGTTTCCGATACAGGACGAATGAGCGCGGTAAAATCCTTTTTCCCCGCAAGCAGATTTTCGTAAAAGTCCGCACGATAGAGAACGCCGAGTATGTTCTTTTTGTCCCCTCTGAATACGGGCACCCTCGAAAAATTGGTTTCCCGGAAAATGCGGAACACGCGCTTGTCGGTCTCATGTTCCCCGACTGCCGTCACACGCTCAAGCGGGATCATGCAGTTGCCCACGCACAGCTCATCGAAGCGGAGAGAGCGGTGTATCAGTTCGTGTTCCGTCTCATTGAGCACACCGTCTTCTTTGACGTCGGAGACGAGCATTTTGAACTCCGCCTCGGTATAGCTCTGTTTTTCCTTGTTCAGCCGGAAGGCAAAGAACACGAATTTTTCCCATTGCCCGAACAACCAGTTGAGCGGCCATAGGATATAAGTAAGCACAAGCAGCGGATACGCTGCAAAACAGGCAAACTTTTCGGGCGATTCCTTGGCGATCGTCTTGGGCGTAACCTCGCCGAAAATCAGCACGACCACCGTGATGACGATCGTTGAGATCGTGGGTCCGAGTCCCTCGCCAAGCAGTGCAATAAAGAGCACGGTGCCGATCGTAGACGCTGTGATATTGACGATATTGTTGCCGATGAGCAGCGTCGTCAGGATCTTGTTGTAATTTTCGCTCAACCGCAGCGCGATGCGCGCGGTTTTTTTGTCCTTTGCATAGCGGCGCATCCGCACCGCAGAAAAACTCGTATAAGCCGTCTCGGTCGCGCTGAAAAAAGCGGAGAGCGTTACGAGCACCACGAGCGCTACGAGGAGCGCGATCCATGTAACGGTATCCATCGCTTCCCCCCCTTACGCCTGCTGCGGCGCCGCGGGCGGCGTCGGAAGCGAAGTGACGGGAGTCAGGTCATACTTGTCGTCCACGTCCCCTATGAGCTCTTCCACCATATCCTCGCGTGTGATGATGCCGAGTGCGTTGTCCTCGGAGCCCACCACAAGCATGTGTTCGCGCATCGTTCGAAGACGCTCCATCAGACCGGAGACCCTCTCATCGGGCGAAACACAGGAGACGGGGCGGATGATATTGTCAAAATCACGCCTGCCGGCCAGCATGTTCTCATAAAAATCTGCGCGGTACAATACGCCTTCAATGTTGCGCTTTACCCCCTTATACACGGGGAGCCTTGAAAAGTTTGTCTCGCGGAACAGTTTATAAACGACGCGCTCATCCTCGCGCACATCCACCGCAAACACCCTCTCGAGCGGGATCATACAATCAGCGACCGTGAGTTCGTCATAGCGCAGCGTTCTGTGGATGAGCTCCTGTTCCGTCTCATTGAGCACGCCCTCCTTTCCGACGTCGGAGACGAGCATCTCGAATTCCTCTTCGGTGAGTCTGGGCTGCTTCTTTCCGAGACCGAAAAGACAAAAAATAAACTTCTTCCAGAGCCCGAACAGCCATACGAGCGGCAGGAAGAGGTATGTACAGACCAGAAGCGGATAGGCGGCGACGCGCGCAAACGTCTCGGGAACACGTTTTGCAAGGATCTTCGGTGAGATCTCCCCGAAGATGAGCAAAACGACGGTGAGAACGACCGTCGAGACCGTGGGACCGATCTCCGCGCCCAAAAGGGACGTGAAGATGAGTGTTCCGATGGTCGCCGAGGCGATGTTCACGATGTTGTCTGCAATGAGCAGCGTCGTCAGGATCCTGTTATAGTCCGCGCTCAAACGAAATGCCATGCGCGCGGTTTTTTTGCTCTTCGCGAAGCGTCGCATGCGCACCGCAGAAAAGCTGGTGTACGCCGTTTCCGTCGCGCTGAAAAGCCCAGACAAAACGACAAGCACAAAAAGTGCGATCAACAGTCCGATACATCGACTGTCCATAGGAAATTACCTTGTACCTCCTTTCATGACGGATCAGATCCGTTTATTATATACTTC
>CAJFNH010000142.1 GCA_904394195.1 Candidatus Gallimonas caecicola | reverse complement strand
GCGTTGAGCGCCGCGGCAAAGCGGGTGCTCGCCTACGAGATCGACCCTTCCCTGCAGCCCGTGCTCGCCGAAACGCTTGCCGGATGCGAGAATGTTGAAGTCGTGTTCGGCGATTTTCTGCGTGCGGACCTGCCCGCCCTCGAGCGGGAGCTGGGGCGCTACCGCGTCGTCGCCAATCTGCCCTACTACGTCACCACCCCCGTCATGATGCGCTTTCTGGAGGAGGCGCACAGCTGCGACGGGCTCACCGTCATGGTGCAGCGCGAGGTCGCCGAGCGCTTCACGGCGCAGGCGGGCACTCCAGAATACGGCGCCGTCACCGCCGCCATCGCCTTCCGCGGGCAGGCGCGCATCGTGCGCAGGGTGCCGCGCACCATGTTCACGCCCCGCCCCAATGTGGACTCCGCCGTCGTGCGCATCGACTTCGAGGACGGGCGCATCCCCGTGCAAAGTGCCGCGGCATACCGCGCCGTCGTGCGCTGCGCCTTTGCGGGCAGGCGAAAGACGCTCGAGAACAACCTGATGGGCTCCTTCCGCCTGACGCGCGAGCAGGCAAGGCAGGCGCTCTCGGAGGCGGGCATCGCGGACATGGTGCGGGGGGAAACGCTCACGCCCCAACAGTTCGCCTGCCTTGCCGACGTGCTGTCGGCGCGCGGCGTGCTCGCCTGATCGTTTGAAAACAGGAGGCAGCTTTTGATACATTCTCTCTCGGGCGGAGTGCTCGCCGACGGCGGCATCTATACCTTTGCGAAGGTGGACGTGGACGGCACGCCCGGCTGGTATCTTGCGCCGCGCATGCTTGCGGCGGGCACGCGCGTGATCGTTCCCTTCGGCAGGACGGGTGCGCGTGCGCAGGGCAGGGTGGTGCGGTGTGAAAACTGCACTCCGCAGACGGCGCCCGTGCCGATGGGGCGGGTGCGCTCCATCGTGAGCGTTTTGCCCGATCCGCAGGAAAATGCGTGAAAATACGCACAAATGCGTTGACAGGCGGCGGCATTGTGAGTACAATAAAAGAAAGACATAGGGGAGTAGCCGGCTCTCGGAGCGATACCGTCCACATATTGCGGAGCTTTCCGCGGGCGCTATCTGAAACGGCGAGACTTATGCGCTGAAACGTCCTTTTTGACGTTCGGCGCATAAGTTTTTTTATGTTTGGAGTTCTGACGAAGGATGGAGCGCATGGAAAGGGCGTCGCGTCCTTCCGCCGCGGGAAGAGGCGGCGGGATTGCAAGGGGGGTTGTTTGTGACAGTCTGGGAGATCGTTCTCATCGGCGCGGCGCTTGCGATGGACGCCGTTGCCGTGAGCATGGCAAGCGGCATGACGCAGCCGCACATGGGTATGGGAAGGGCAAGTGTCATCGCGGGCACGTTTGCGCTCTTTCAGTTCGCCATGCCCCTGATCGGCTACTACTGCGGGTATGCCTTTTCGGCGCTCGTCGCGCGCATCGCGCCCTGGCTCTCCTTTGCGCTGCTTTCCCTCATCGGCGGCAAGATGATCGCGGACTGCGTGCAGGAGATGCGCGAGGAGGCGCGCTGCGCGCGGCTTTGCCCTATGCTCGTTCCGCGCGTTGTGCCGCGCCGTGCGACCTTTGCGGGCAGGCTGCTTGCACAGGGCGTCGCCACCAGTCTTGACGCGCTCGCCGTGGGCGTCACGCTGCTTGCCGCCCAGACGGCGCAGGGGCTTCCCTTCCACGTTGCGGCGTGCGCCGCCGTCATCGGCGCGGTGACCTTCGTCCTCTCCTTTGCAGGCGTGCAGATCGGCAAGAAGGCGGGCGATAAGTTCTCCGGCGCGGCAGGGCTGTTCGGCGGCGCCGTGCTCGTCGCCATCGGCATCAAGCTGCTCGCGGAAGGGCTCATGTAACAGATGCCGTATACAAACGGCGCAGGAACGGATATTTCCCGCCGGCGTTCTGCACAAGGCGTCCGTACGCGTCGGGATAAATATCAGGAGGGAACAAGAATGTACAATCTGAAGGAAGTGGCGCAGGAGACGCTGTCTGTCATCCGTTCTGGCAGATATCGTCTGAACGGGGAAGAGATCGCGCTTCCCGCCACATACGGGGAAATTTGCCGTGCCGAAGCGATCTCTCCGGAGGAGGTGCGCAGGTGCAGACAAGAGCTTTCGGGTCTTTCGGTTTATGATAAGACTTTTGTCTCCGTCAACATCCTCGACTCCTTTGAGGCGGCAAAGAGCGTGCAGGGCAGAGTGCTCGTGCACAATTTTGCCAACGCTTTTCACCCCGGGGGCGGATTTTTGCGCGGCGCGCCCGCGCAGGAGGAAGCTCTTTGCCGGGAAAGCACCCTGTATGCTTCCCTCTCGTCGGGGGCTGCTGCGCAGGTGTACGAATACAACGCAAACGCTCGCACCGCAGCGGGTTCGGACTACATGATCGTCTCGCCCAAGGTGGTCGTATTCCGGGACAGCGCATGCAACTTTCTCCGGGAGCCGTTCACCACTTCCGTCATCTCATACGCCGCGCCCGATCTTGAAGGCGACGCATATGAGCTGACGGATGAGGAAGTGCGGCCCATCATGCTCGAAAAAATCAGGAACATGCTTTCGGTGGCAGCCGTAAAGGGTTATGACGCGCTCGTCCTCGGCGCATGGGGCTGCGGGGCGTTCTGTCATGACGCAAAGGATATGGCGGAAAATTTCCGGCAGGTACTTTTTGCGGAAAATTACAGGAGGCACTTTTCGCAGATCGTCTTTGCCGTCTATTCTCCGAGAGGGAGTTCGTACAACTATAAGAGATTTCTGGAGCGGCTGGGCGGCGGAGAGTAAGGCTGTCCGTGCGCGGTCGGCGCGACCATTTTTTGCGATGCGGTGACGGAAAACGATTACAATCTTGACATTTCCATCCTGCGGTGTTATAATGAAGCCGACGGGCAGAGGTCTGTCCGTCCGCCACAGGAGGAGAGTTATGGCGAAACCGATCAAACATTACGACTTTGCGCGCCGTCCCATGAAGCCGAGTGCATTCTGGATGTGGCTCGCGCGCACCTTTGCCATCCGTCCGCGGCTGAAGGGGCGCAAGGTGACGGTGGTCAAAAAGAACATGGAGGGCATCGTGCCGCCCTATCTCTTGTTCGTCACGCATGCGAGCATGCTCGATTTTCCTGCCATGTACACCGCCGTCGCGCCCTACAATGCCAACAACGTGGTCGCCATTGACGCGGTGCGCGACGTGGGGGACTTCATCATGCGCCGGCTGGGCTGCATCACCAAGCGCAAGTTCGTGCAGGATCTCAATCTCATCCGCAACATGCGCTATTGCGCCGAAAAATTCGGCACCATCGTCTGCGTCTATCCGGAGGCGCGCTACACGCTGGACGGCACAAC
>CAJFNH010000141.1 GCA_904394195.1 Candidatus Gallimonas caecicola | reverse complement strand
CCTCGACTTTCGTGATCATGCGCCTTAAAACGCCATCGGAAATGCCCGCGATACGGTCAAGTTCCTTGACCGCAGCGCCGTCCGCATGGAACGTCATAAGTGCGTAGAATGCTTCCGACTTGAACGCAATGGGGTACTGCAATTTCTTGACGCCCCACTTGTCCGTCGCCTCGACGGATCCGCCCATGTTGGCGACGATGTCGGCGTACTTTTTGAGTTCCGCCTCCCTCGCCTCTTCCTCCATGTCGCTGCGGAGAAGGATGAGCATTTCGTACTTCTGCATAACTTTCACCTCCCGGTCTTATTCGGCATACCATTCCGGCATGCAAGGCAAAATACAGGTTTTCACCCGTGCACATTATTTTACTATATTTCTTTTTGCAAGTCAACGGCTTTTGCACCGTCTGCGTACGGTTTTTCCAAAAAATTGCGCCGGGAGCGGTCAGGGGGCAATGAATTTGATATAGCGGATGACTCCGCTCACGGTGAGCTGGTTGAGGTTGGTGTACGCTATCGTTTCGCCCTCGCCCGTCTGTTCGCTGTATGTGATGGGCTGGAAGGGGTTTTCGCCGATGATACCGTGCAGCCAGAGTTTCCACAGGGGCATCGTGTTGATGACGTCCGTCGCCGCACCGATCTCGGGCGCGATGTCCAGGATGGGCACGTTCAGCCTGTCGACGGGCGCGCCGCTCTCATCCTCGCCGCCGAACATGACGTACCAGATGCCGTCCAGGAACCTGTCCACGGGGCGGTCTGTGACCGTCTGTACGCTGCCATCGCTCTCCGTTACAGTCCAGCTTGCAAGATATAAGACCTGCGTTTCAGCCTCATCGGGAAAGGTGTAGCTGCCTTCTTCGCCGTAGTAATATCTTTGCAGCGCGTCCTCCTGCGCGGTGACGAAGTATTGTGTTTCGCCGTCCGCGGTGCGGGTGCGCACGGGCAGCGGCTGCTGTTCCTCGCCGTACAGCACGTTCCCGTCGCCGTCGAGCAGGGCGGGCGTGCCGTCCTCGTATTCATAGGCGGTGACGGTGCGCTCCAGGTCGATGCGCGTGACGCGGGAGTACTGCGCGCCCTCATCCAGCGTGCGCGCGAGCACGAACATACCGTTGCCGTCCTCCAGAACGGGGTATGCCACTTGCTGTACCGTTGTTTCTCCCTCCTGTGCGGGCGCCGTGCGCTCGGTCAGGTAGTAGAGGGGTGCGCCGCTTTCATCGGTGACGTGCGTCTCGCCCGTTCCGTTTTCTTCCGGAGTGTAACCCGTAAGGTCGGTGCCGATAGAAGTGCCTGCGGGCAGGGCGGTCAGGGCGCCGTCTGCGGAATAGTCGACATAGCTCCAGGTGTAACCGGCAGGGGTGAGAGAAACTTCTACGCGCACGAAAGTGCGTATCTGCGACGCGCCTTCCGTGTCGGTCACCGTTATCCTGCGCACCTGCGCCTCATCGACGGGGATCGTTTCGCCGTCCGCCGTTGTGCGGAACCAGCCCTGCAGCACCTGCGTCTGCGTCGGCGTGCCGTCCGCACCCAAGAGCCGGCGCTCCTCGCGCACGGAGAAGGAGCCCGCATCGTATCCGCTCACGGGGATGGGGCGCACGATGCCGCTCTGGCCCGCTTCGTCGTCGGGTTTGTAGTTCTTGATATAGTCCGCATAGGTCGTGCCGTCGCCGTCCTCGCCCAGATCCAGGTAGGAGTAGATCTGATCGCCGTACACCTGTGCGACGGTCAGATTTTTTACGTCGTCGGCAAGGGTGGAGAGCGAACTGCCCGCCAGGCTCTCCAGCAGCCGGTTGTCCGCGAAAGCGCTTTGGTCGAGGATGTCGGAGAGGCGCAGCTCCTGCGTTGCCTGCGAAAGCTCGCCCAGCCGCGTATCGGCAAGCGCGCCGAGAAGTGCGCTCCCGCTGACGTTGATGACGTCTCGCAGCGTGAGCGAATCGACTTTCTCCTGGTCGGTCATGTCCGAAATGCGCCAGTTTGCCATGGCGCGCAGGACGGAGGAAGAATTTTCGTCGATGGTGATGATCTCGTCCAGGCGCAGCCGCTCCAGGCGCGCCTGGTTGCCCAGGTCGTCCACCGTCCAGTGGCGGATGGCGTAGAGCAGCCCGGAGGTGCTGTCCGTGATGGTGATGACGTCGGCAATGGTCGCGTCGCCCATCACGTTCTCGGTGCCCGTCAGATCGTTGAGCATTTTCTTGCGGTAACGCTCGCCCGTCATGGGGTCGGTGAGCATCTCCACGGAAGGGCTGCCGTCCTCGCCCGTGACGATGCGGTAGGTCTCGCCTTCGGTGCCGTATGCAAGATAGCGCATGGCGCTGTTGGAGGAAGCGCTGACATCCAGCGCCGCTTCCACGGTGACCTTGCCCAGAACGCCGCTCGCATCCTCGGTGAGGGTCGCAATGGTGGTGGGGGACTTGCCCTCGTTCATCACGATGTTGCCGTCGCCGTCCACGGTGTAGTCGCCGCCCTCTTCGTTGGAGCCCTGCGTGCCGTAGCACAGCGCGAGCATCAGGGGGTCGGACTGCGCCGTCACGCCCATCGCCTTGCCCAGTTCAGCGGTCTGTATGGTATCTGCAAAGTATTCGCCGATCTGCGTGAAGGGGGTCGCCTTGAGTTGTTCGCCGTCCAGCGTGACGCCCAGCGATGCAAGCTGGGTGTTGGCCTGTTCGATGAGCGTGTCCACATAGGGGGTGTATTCCGCCACGTCGCCCAGGCTCTCCAGTCCGCCGCCTGCCAGGTCCTGAACAAGCTGCAGCGCGTTCAGGTCGGCGGCGCTCTCCGTCAGAAATTCGCTGTAATCGATGTTCAGCATGCCCAGCACGTCGCGCAGGGGGCGGGTGCCCATGAAAAATCCCGCGCCGAGTAGTCCGCCGAGCGCGGTAAATATGCCGATGAGAAAGGCGAGCAGCACCGCCAGCACGCGCCCCGCAAAACTGCGCGGGGCATAGCGGGTGCGCGGATAGATCTTTCCCTCTTTGACTAGCTGTTTTTCCAGCGCGATCTTCTGTGCGTCCGTCGCGCCACGCGTTGTTTTGCCCATGATTTCTCCTCAATCCTGTTTTACGACCAGGAACACTCCCGCGCCGTAAAAGTCATATTCGCCGGGGCGTTCGGCCTTGAACGCATCGCCCGCCGCAAATGGGAGCTCGCCCCGCTTCCATTTGAAATATCCGCTCCCTTCCTCGATGCGGATATACTCCGTTCCGTCTGAAAATCGTTTGAATCTTCCGCCGCTTTCGATGAGCAGGGCGTTGCCGCAGGTGCGGATGGTGCCGCTCTGTACGCTGCGCGCTTCGCCGAAGGCGCCGCGCGCGGGGAAGGCGACGCCCTCCGGCAGTGCGCCGATCTTTTGGATATCCATATTTTTA
>CAJFNH010000140.1 GCA_904394195.1 Candidatus Gallimonas caecicola | reverse complement strand
GTTTGCCGATCTGTATGCGCGCACGGGCATCCAGTTTCAGCCCTTCAATACCATTTATCAGCTTTCGGACGATCTGGCGCACGGCAGGCTGGAAGGGGTGACCGATTTTCTGATGATCCCGGAATATCTTTCGTACAAGCTCACGGGCGTAAAAGCGCATGAATATACCAATGCGACGACTACGGGGCTTGTGAACGGGGCCACGGGCAAGTATGACAAAGGGCTGATCTCGGCGCTCGGTCTGCCCGCGCACCTGTTCGGGAAGCTCTCCCTTCCGGGAAGCGCTGTCGGCGCGCTTTTGCCCGAAGCCAAGGCGGAGGTGGGCGGAAACACGCAGGTTGTGCTGTGCGCCTCGCACGATACCGCTTCGGCGGTGGAGGGCATACCCATGTCCGGGGGTGCCTATCTTTCGAGCGGGACATGGTCGCTCCTCGGCGCCAAAGTGCCGCATGCGATCTGCTCGGACATGGCGCGCGCCTGCAATTTTTCCAACGAGGGCGGCGTGGGGTATGTCCGCTTTCAGAAGAATATCATGGGCATGTGGGTCATCAACCGCCTGAAGGCGGAGCTTGCGCCCGAGAAGTCCTTTGACGATGTGATGCGCATGGGGCAGGAGAGTTCGTTCGACGAACTCGTGGATGTGAACGATTCCTGTTTCCTTGCTCCTGCCTCCATGAAGGCGGCGTTCGACGGAGCGCTTGAACAAAGACCGCAGACGGCGGGCGACTACTTCCGCTGCGCACACAGAAGCCTTGCGATGGGTTATCGCACAGCGCTCCGGGAGCTGTCCGATTGTACGGATAAAAAGTACGATACGCTCTATATCGTGGGCGGCGGGGCAAAAAACAAGTGGCTCAACGAGCTGACGCAGCAATTCTGCAATATCCGCGTGGTGGCGCTGCCCATCGAGGCAACTGCGCTCGGAAATTTATCCGTCCAAATGAAACAATAATTTTATTTTTCGTCAGTTCGAAAAGAATTTCGTGAATATAGAGAGGTGGAATCAATGAGCTATTTACAGGCAAAACAGACGTATGCTACGTTCGGCGTGGATACGGACGCGGCGATCGCATTGTTGAAAACGGTGCCCGTCTCCGTACACTGCTGGCAGGGGGACGACGTCCTGGGGTTCGAGGGCGCCGAGAGCCTTTCGGGCGGCATTCAGACGACGGGAAACTATCCCGGCCGCGCGCGCACACCCGAAGAGCTGATGGCGGACTACGCCTTTGCGCTCTCTCTGATGCCGGGCAAAAAGCGCATCAACATCCACGCGAGCTACGCCTTCCTCGGCAAAGACAAAGGGAAGATCGACCGCGACGGGTACCGCCCCGAACACTTCGCGCCGTGGGTGAGGTTTGCAAAGGAGCACGGGATCGAAGGCATCGACTTTAACCCGACGTTCTTTGCGCACCCCGGGATGAAAGACGGTCTGACGCTCTCCTCACCTGACGAGGCAACGCGCAGGTTCTGGGTGGAGCACGGCAGGCGCTGCATGGAGATCTCGGCGTACCTGGGCAAGGAGATGGGGAGTCCCTGCCTCGTGAATATCTGGATCCCCGACGGCTACAAGGATATCCCCGCCGACCGCCTCTCGCCCCGTCTGCGGTATGCGCAGTCGCTCGACGAAATTCTGAAAGATTACGACAAGGAGTGGGTCATCCCCGCCGTTGAGAGCAAGGTGTTCGGCATCGGCGTGGAGAGCTACACGGTGGGCTCAAATGAGTTCTGCCAGAACTATGCGGCGACGCGCGGCATCTGCTCGCTCCTCGACAACGGGCACTACCATCCGACCGAGGTCGTTTCCGACAAGATCCCGTCCATGCTCGCCTTTCACGATAAGGTCGCGCTGCACGTCTCCCGCCCCGTGCGCTGGGATAGCGATCACGTCGTCATCTTCGAGGACGAGCTCAAAGAGATCATGAAGGAAGTCGTGCGGAACGATGCGCTTGGCAGGGTAAAGATCGCGCTCGACTACTTTGATGCCTCCATCAACCGCGTGTTTGCCTGGGTGACGGGGCAGCGTTCCGTCGAAAAGGCGCTGCTGTATGCGATGCTTTTGCCCAACGGTGAGATGAAGGCGGCGCAGGAGAAGGGGGATTTCACGCGGCTCATGTATTTGCAGGAGCGCGTCAAAATGCTGCCCTTCGGCGAGGTGTGGGAGGAATACCTCACGCAGCAGAACCTCAGCGAAAGTTATTACGAGCCCATCATGGCATACGAGAAGAAGGTTTTGGAGGAGAGGAAATGAAGGATATTCTGACGGCGCCCTTTGTGCGCGAAATGTGTGAAACGACGGCGAACATGTACCGCCTCGGCTGGGATGAAAGAAACGGCGGAAATATCAGCTATCTGCTCGACGAGAAGGAAGTGGGCGAGTACCTCGACCTTTCCAAAGTCGTGCGCACCATTCCATTCATGGGCGTGAACGAAGAGGACTTCGACGCAAGCCCGCTGGAGGGAAAAATTTTCATCGTTACGGGCACGGGCAAATATTTCAAGAATGTGGAGAAGGACCCCGCGAACAATCTGGGCATTGTGCGCATCGGCAAGGGCGGCAAGAACATTGAGCTTTTGTGGGGGTACGAGGACGGCGGCAGGCCGACGAGCGAGTTTCCCGCGCACATGATGAGCCATATGGCGCGCCTTTCGGTCGATCCCCAAAACCGCGTCGTCATGCACTCGCATCCCACCAACACGCTCGCAATGAATTATGTGCACGAGCTGGATGAAAAGAAGTTCACGCACACCCTGTGGGAGATGTGCACGGAGTGCATCGTCGTCTTTCCCGACGGCGTGGGCGTGCTTCCGTGGATGCTGTGCGGCACGTCGGAGATCGGCAGGGCGACCGCAAAGAAGATGCTTCAGTTCCGCCTTGTCATCTGGGCGATGCACGGCATCTACGGCGCGGGCAAAACGATGGACGAGACGTTCGGGCTCATCGAGACGGTGGAAAAGGCGGCGCAGATCTATATGCTCACCGCACACCTGCCGCGCAGAAACACCATTAAAGATGAAGATATGGTCAAACTTGCGGAGCTGTTTGGGATCGATTACCGCAAGGACTTCCTCGATCTTTGAATGTCGTCTTGACAATTTTGCCCCGATGGGGTATGATAAAGAAAACATGATAAGGAGATATTGTTATGGCAAATCGTTTTGTTCTCAATGAGACGAGCTATCACGGCAAGGGAGCGATTCAGGAGATCGCGACCGAAGTCAAGGGCAGAGGATTCCAAAAGGCGTTCGTCTGCTCCGACCCCGATCTTTTGAAGTTCGGCGTGACCAAAAAAGTCACGGACGTTCTGGAAAAAGCGGACATTCCCTACGAAATTTATTCGGAGATCAAGCCCAATCCCACCATCGGGAACGTGCAAACGGGCGTA
>CAJFNH010000139.1 GCA_904394195.1 Candidatus Gallimonas caecicola | reverse complement strand
CGCCTCGAAGAGCTCTTCCACGCGGGGAAGACCCTGCGTGATGTCGCCCGTTGCGGCGATACCGCCCGTATGGAAGGTACGCATGGTGAGCTGGGTACCGGGCTCGCCGATGGACTGCGCCGCAATGACGCCCACAGCCTCGCCGATCTTGATGGGCAGCGTGGTCGCCATATCTTTGCCGTAACACTTTGCGCATACGCCGTAGCGGGTGGTGCAGTTGAAAATGGAACGGATGGGCACGCCGCTCTCCTCATAACGCTTGAGGGAGGCGACCGTCTTTGCCATGCCTTCGCCGATCATCTCGTTGCACCTGACGAGCACTTCGCCCTCGTCGGAGAGGATATCCTCGGCGGCAAATCTGCCCGTCAGGCGGTCTTCCAGCGACTCGATGACGTCGCCCGAAGCGTTCGTGATCGCTTTGACAAAGGTGGGACGGGGCTTTCTGCCCGCACAGCAGTCCTCTTCGCGCACGATGACGTCCTGCGAGACGTCCACAAGGCGGCGGGTCAGATAGCCCGAGTCTGCCGTCTTGAGCGCCGTATCGGCAAGACCCTTGCGGCCACCGTGCGACGAGATGAAATATTCGAGCACGGAAAGCCCGTTGCGGAAGCACGACTTGACGGGAACTTCGATCTTCTTGCCCTGCGGGTTGACCATGAGTCCGCGCATGCCGGAGAGCTGTTTGATCTGGTCGATGGAGCCGCGGGCGCCCGAGTCCGCCATCATCCAGATGGGATTGAACTTATCCGCCGCACCCTGCGCTTTGAGAAGCTTTGCGACCTCGTCCGTTGCATCGTCCCAGACCTTGATCACGGCGTTGTAGCGCTCCTCTTCCCGCAGAAGTCCGCGCGCATACTTTTTGGCGATGCCTGCGACCTGCTCCTCCGCCCGTTCGACGATCTCCTCCTTTTCCTCGGGGATCTTCATGTCGAACACCGACGTGGTGAGCGCCGCGATGGTGGAATACTTGTAGCCGCGCTCCTTGATGGCGTCGAGCACCGCCGCCGCCTTGGGCGCATAGCCCGTCTTGAAGCACGCCTCGACGATGCGCGAGAGGTGTTTCTTGCCGATGGCCTTGGCGCCGCCGATGAATTCGGTGGAGAGCTCGAGTTTGAGGTAGTCCTCGGGAACTTCGCGCTTTACAAAGCCGAGATCCTGGGGCATGTTATCGTTATAGATGATCCTGCCCACCGTCGTCTTGATGGTGCCCGTCACGAACATGCGTCCCGTCTCCGCGTCTCTTGTCACAAAGACGTGGCCGCGGATGCCGTTGTTGGGCACGTTGACGTCGCGGTCGAAGGTGCGCTCATAGGGCAGCTCCAGCGAGGCAAACTTGCCTGCGGGCAGTTCCACCGTACGGCGGACGTAGATCTCGTCCTCGCAGTGCACGTCCTTGAGCTGATAGCTCATGAGCGCCTCGTCGAAGGAGGCATACACGGGCGGGATATACTCCTCGCCGTTCTCATCCGGACGGCCCTGGGCGTCATATTTTCCGCCCTCCTCCCTGCGAAGGATGGTCAGATAGTATGCGCCGATGATCATGTCCTGCGTGGGGCTCATGACCGATTTACCGTCTGCAAGTTTGAGGATGTTGTTGGCGGAGAGCATCAGGAAACGCGCCTCTGCCTGCGCCTCGATGGAGAGCGGAAGATGCACGGCCATCTGGTCGCCGTCGAAGTCGGCGTTGAAGGGACCGCACACGAGCGGGCTGATCTTGATCGCCCTGCCCTCGATGAGGATGGGCTCGAACGCCTGAATGGAGAGGCGGTGCAACGTGGGCGCGCGGTTGAGGAGCACGGGATGTTCCTTGATGACCTCTTCCAGAACGTCCCACACGAAATCCTTGCCCTTTTCCACCGTGCGCTTTGCGCTCTTGATATTGTGGCACTTGCCCGTTTCCACAAGGCGCTTCATGACGAAGGGCTTGAAGAGCTCGATCGCCATTTCCTTGGGAAGACCGCACTGATAGATCTTGAGTTCGGGACCGACGACGATGACCGAACGGCCCGAATAGTCGACGCGCTTGCCGAGCAAGTTCTGGCGGAACCTGCCCTGCTTGCCGCGCAGCAGTCCGGAAAGAGACTTGAGCTCGCGGTTGGAAGGGCCGGACAGTGGTTTCCCGCGCCTGCCGTTGTCGATGAGGGCGTCCACGGCTTCCTGCAGCATGCGCTTTTCGTTCTTGACGATCATCTCGGGCGCGCCCAGCTCGATCATGCGCTTCAGGCGGTTGTTGCGGTTGATGACGCGGCGGTAGAGATCGTTCAGATCGGACGAAGCAAATCTGCCGCCGTCGAGCTGCACCATCGGGCGCAGATCGGGCGGAATGACGGGAAGCACGGTGAGGATCATCCATTCGGGACGATTCCCGCTCTTGCGGAATGCCTCGACGATCTCGATGCGCTTGATCGCCTTGACCCGCTTGGGACCGGTGGCGTTGCTCTCGATGATCGCCTTTGCCTCCTCGCTCTCCTTGTCGAGGTCGACCGCCATCAGAAGCTCGCGGATCGCCTCCGCGCCCATACCAACTTTCAGGCCCGTAACGGAGGAATCGTTGATATATTCCTCGATGTCGCGCACCTTTCTGTCGTTGATGACCTGTTTATAGGAGATGCCCTCTTTGACGAGCTCGGTGAGCTGCTTCATCGTTTCGGGATCGGCGACCGAACAGCTGCGCAGGAGCTTTGCCCGGCGCCGGATGAGCACATACGACTTGCCCTCGGCAACGGGGCGTTCCTTGGACGACCAGAACTCGACCACGGCGCCTTCGTTCATCTTTTCGAGCAACGCCTTCATGGCGTCCGACGTCTTGACCGCCGTAGGCGAGACGTCGTTGATCTCGTTGAGGTCATATGCCGCGTCGATGAGCGCGTCGTCCGCCGCAAGCTCGCCGGAGATCGCCTCGGCAAACGCCGCCTTGAACTCTGCTCTTGCATTGTCGCCCGTGAATACTTTGACTTCCTCGGGCTTCGAAAACCCGATGATCGCCGCATGATCCTTGCCGCCCAGCGCGTCGAACGCGCCGTCATGCAGCAGCATGGTCATCTTGTTGAGATAGCCCGCGTCCAGAACGGTGTATGCGGCAAAGTAGATGACCTGCTCGAGCGCCTTGGGTCCCATGTCCAGAAGAAGGCCGATCTTGCTGGGCACGCCGCGGAAATACCAGATATGCGAGACGGGCGCGGCAAGCTCGATATGCCCCATGCGCTCGCGGCGCACCTTGGCGCGTGTGACCTCCACGCCGCACTTTTCGCAGACGATGCCCTTGTAACGGATACGCTTATACTTTCCGCAGTGGCATTCCCAGTCCTTGGTGGGGCCAAAGATCTTTTCACAGAACAGGCCGTCCCGTTCGGGCTTTTGCGTGCGGTAGTTGATGGTCTCGGGCTTGGTGACCTCGCCGTACGACCATTCCCTGATTTTTTCGGGAGAAGCAATG
>CAJFNH010000138.1 GCA_904394195.1 Candidatus Gallimonas caecicola | reverse complement strand
CTCGCCGCTGTAAAAGAGCAGGTTGAGCGCCGCGGTGAACAGCACAAGGAAAGTGACACCGCGCACCGAGCGCAGCACCTTCCCCAGAGGGATGCGCGCGAGCAGCACGGCGAGCAGCAGCACGGCGGCGCAGGCAGCAAGCCCGTAGAAGTTGGTGGCAAGGAAGATCGCCACGATATAGGCGATGAGAAATACGATCTTCAGCCGCGGATCGAGGCGGTGGACAAAGGAGTCGACGGGATAGAACTGCCCGAAGGAGACGTCTTTCATGCCCTGCCTCCCTTCGGATGCGAGCGCGCATAGGCGAGCACCTTTTCGCAGAAGTCGTGCGTGGTGAAGTCACAGTCGATGAAGATGCCGCGCTGCGCCAGAAGCTCGCACAGTTTTGCCGTGAGAGGCACGTCCAGTCCCAGCTGCTCAAGCTTCTGCGCATGGCGGAAAAGCTCGCGCGGAGGCAGCACGCACTCCACCCGTCCGTCCGCAAAAACCGCCGCACGGGTACAGTTTTCGCTGATCTCATCCATATCGTGCGAGACGATGACCACCGTCTTGCACCATTCGCTGTGTAGCTTGTGCAAAAGCTCCATGACCTCGCGCTTGCCCAGCGGATCCAGCCCGGCGGCAGGCTCGTCGAGCACGAGCACTTCCGGCCGCGTGACGATGACGCCCGCGATGGCGACGCGCCGCTTCTGCCCGCCCGAGAGCTCGAACGGGGACTTGTCCTTGAGCTCGTCATAGTCCAGCCCCACCACCTCGAGCGCGGCGCGCACGGCGGAGTCGGTCTCCTCCTCCGTCGGCTTTTTTCCGGAAAAATTTTTCAGCCCGAACGCCACGTCCTCTTTCACCGTCTCGGCAAAGAGCTGATATTCGGGATACTGAAAGACCATGCCGACCTTTTTGCGCAGCGCGCGGAAGTCCGTCTTTTTGTCGGTCAGGTCAAACTCCCCCACCTGCAGCACGGTGGCGGGGGGTGGAGGCAGCCCCTTCTTCGGTTTTTTCGCACGGTAGCGCTTCATGGAGGAAGGCAGGCGCAGCAGTCCGTTCAGGTGCTGCACAAAGGTGGACTTGCCGCTGCCCGTATGCCCGATGATACCGAAAAATTCCCCCTCCTCGATGGTGAGGGAGACGTCTTTCAAAGCCGCCGTCTCGAAGGGAGAGCGCGCGTTATAGGTATAGGAGAGGTGCTCGGCTACGATACGCATGCTGCGATCTCCTTTGCGAGCGTCTCCGCGTCCAGCGTGTCGGAAATATCCATACCGCCCGCGCGCAGCGCCTCGCAGATGACGCCGATGCGCGGCAGCGCAAGGTTGTAAGTGACGAGCTCCTCCCGCCGTTCGAAAATATCGCGCGGGGTGCCCTGCATGACGAGCTCGCCGCGGTTCATGACCACGGCGCGGCCGGCAAGCAGCGCCTCCTCCATAAAGTGCGTGATGAGGATGACGGTGATGCCCTCCTCCCGGTTGAGGCGGGTGATGACCTTGACGATCTCGCGCCTGCCGCGCGGGTCGAGCATGGCGGTGGACTCGTCAAGAATGACCACCTTGGGCTTCAGAGCGAGCACGCCCGCAATGGCGATGCGCTGTTTCTGCCCGCCCGAAAGGCGTGCGACGGTCGCCGTGCGGTACTCCTCCATGCCCACGGCGCGCAGCGCGAAGTCGATGCGCGCGCCGATCTCCTCGCGGGGAAGCCCCACGTTCTCGGCGCCGAACGCCACGTCGTCCTCCACGATGGTCGCCACCGTCTGGTTGTCGGGATTCTGGAACACGACGCCCACCTTGCTGCGCACTTCATATAAATTTTTATCGTGCACCGTCTGCCCGAACACACGCACGCTGCCCTCGTCGGGCATGAGCAGCCCGTTGGCGAGCCGCGCGAGCGTGGACTTGCCGCTGCCGTTGTGCCCCAGCACGGCGACAAATTCCCCTTCGTCGACGGAAAAATTCAGATGTCTGACGGCGAACGGCCCTTCCTCTTCATAGCGGAAGGAGACGTCCGCAAACTCGATCGCCTTCATATTGCTCCCAATCGTGTGCGTCTGATATGTCCATATTATAGCAAATCGTTCGTCTTTTTACAATGAAAACACCGTGATATTTTTGTTAAAGCCACCCTATGCAGGCAAAATTATCATGATTTTCCGCTCGAATGCGGCAAAAGGAGGCGCTTCGAAGCGTCTGCCTGGAAGAAAGAAGGGCGAATTATTCTTGCGCAGCGGGAAGAAAGCATAACATACATTTTATAATTTTTCTTGCGGAATTTATGTTTTTTTTCACGGCGGGGGTTGACTTGTCCGGAAAAAACATTTATAATAAATGTGTGCGTGTAAAAGCGCCCTTTTTGCGTGCGCTGAAATGCCCGAAGCATGCCGGGCAACCCGCACGCAGAGCCGCCTTTGCGGCGAACGTTGGGTTTGTTTGAAAGCTCACGACTTTTTCTTTCGTCGGTCCGAAAGAAAAAGTGTGAATAAATCGTATTATTTTATGGAGGTTTTTCGATGACCAAGATGACGATTGACGGCAATACCGCCGCATCGCACGTCGCGTACGCTTTCTCGGAAGTCGCGGCGATCTACCCCATCACCCCCTCTTCGCCCATGGCGGAGTCGGCCGATGAATGGGCGACCCAGGGAAGGCTGAACATGTGGGGGCAGAAGCTGCGCATTGCCGAGATGCAGTCGGAGGGCGGCGCCGCAGGCGCGGTGCACGGCTCCCTTTCCGCGGGCGCGCTCACCACGACGTACACCGCTTCGCAGGGGCTTCTTTTGATGATCCCCAACATGTACAAGATCTCGGGCGAGCTGCTGCCCATGGTCATGCACGTTTCGGCGCGCGCCATCGCAGCGCACTCGCTCAACATCTTCGGCGACCATCAGGACGTGATGGCATGCCGCCAGACGGGCTTTGCGATGATCGCGGGCTGCTCGGTGCAGGAGGTCATGGACCTTGCGCTCGTCGCGCACCTTTCCACCCTGCGCGCACGCGTGCCCTTCATCAACTTCTTCGACGGCTTCCGTACCTCGCACGAGGTCTCCAAGATCGATGTCATTTCCTATGAGGAGATGAAGGCGATCTTCGACAAGAAGGGTCTGGACAAGGACGTGGCTGCCTTCCGTGCCCGCGCCCTCAACCCCGAGCACCCCGTTCAGCGCGGTACCGCACAGAACGGCGACACCTACTTCCAGAACAGGGAGACGGCGAACAGCTACTACCTTGCCGCTCCCGCCATCGTACAGGAGATGATGGACGAGGTCTCGGCGCTCACGGGCAGGAGCTATCACCTGTTCGACTATGTGGGCGCTCCCGACGCAGAGGAAGTCATCGTCATCATGGGCTCGGGCGCAGAGACGGTGGAAGAGTCCATCAACAAGCTCAACGCGCAGGGCAAGAAGTACGGCCTGATCAAAGTGCGCCTGTACCGCCCCTTCGTCACCGACGCATTCGTTGCCGCCATTCCCAAGAGCTGCAAGAAGATCGCGGTGCT
>CAJFNH010000137.1 GCA_904394195.1 Candidatus Gallimonas caecicola | reverse complement strand
AACGGGGCGGTCACTTGACGATTTTTTTCCAGTTGTAGGGGTCGGGAGCGGTGCCGTACTGGATGCCCGTGATGGTATCGTAGAGCATCTTTGTGATAGGCCCCATTTCGCCGCCGTTGATGGTGTAATCGACGTCTTTATAGCGGATGAGCCCGACGGGCGAGATGACGGCTGCCGTGCCCGTGCCGAACGCCTCGTTCAGCGTGCCCTCCTTCTGCGCGGCGATGACTTCATCGATGGAGATGCGGCGCTCGCTCACGGGGATGCCCTTGTCCTTGAGCACCTGGATGCAACTCTTTCTGGTGATGCCGGGCAGGATGGAGCCGACGAGTGCGGGCGTGACCACCTCGCCGCCGATGACGAAAAAGATGTTCATGCTGCCCACCTCTTCGACATACTTCTTCTCGTTGGCGTCCAGCCAGAGCACCTGGTCAAAGCCCTTTTCCTCCGCCTCCTCGCCCGCCTTCATCGAAGCGGCGTAATTGCCCAGGCACTTCGCCTCCCCCGTGCCGCCGATGGTCGCGCGGGTATAGGTGTCCTCGACCACAAGGCGGGTGGGCTCCAGCCCGTGCGCATAGTAGCTGCCGACGGGCGAGAGAATGATGAAGAACAGATACTCCGTGGAGGCGTGCACGCCCAGCATGATGCGCGTTGCCACGATGGTCGGACGGATATAGAGCGCCGTGCCGGGCGCCGTGGGGATCCAGTCCCTGTCCAGCTTCAAGAGCTCCTCCAGCCCCTCTTCCACGACATCCTCGGGGAAATTGGGGATGCACATTCTGGTTGCCGAGCGATTCATGCGCGCCCAGTTTTCCTCTGGACGGAATATGGCGATGGAGCCGTCCGGCTGACGGAACGCCTTCATCCCCTCGAAGATGCCCTGTGCATAGTGAAAGACGCAGGTGGCAAGGTCGAAGGGCTTGGGCTCGTTGGGCTCGATCTTTGCATCGTGCCAGCCCTCGCCGGCGGTGTACTTCATCGTAAACATGTAATCGGTAAAATAGTGCCCGAAACCGAGCGAGTTATCGAATACGGGTTTTTCTTTGAGTTGCTTTCTTCTGATGATCTCCATACAAACGCCCCTTCTGCAATCTGTTCATATATATTGTATATATCATACACCCTGCGCGCTCATTTGTCGAGCGGAAAGGGCGCAAAATACCGTTTTTCTTCACAAATTTCTGCCCTGCCGTTCAGATGATCGGCAAGTCCGGCACAAAACTCTTCTCCCGCCTGTGCGGGAACGGCAACGCGAAAGCGCGCTTTTTCGGCAAAGTCGCGCGAAAGGAGCTCACACCTGCCCTCCAGAAAGCGGGTGAGCGCACCCACTTCCGCATACTCCACCCCGACGCACAGCTGCACACACTCATCCCACAGGGCGAGCTTCGCCCCGTCAAGGCACTCCGCCGCACAGCCCGAATAGGCGCGCGTCAGCCCCCCTGCGCCCAGCTTGACGCCGCCGAAGTAGCGCACGACGGCAACGGCACACTCGAACAGTTTGCGCGCGCGCAGCACGCCCAGGATGGGCATGCCCGCCGTGCCCTGCGGCTCGCCGTCGTCCGAAAAACGCATGAGATTGCCCGGGCGGTCGGCAACGAAGGCATAGCAGACGTGCGTGGCAAGCGGATGCTCCGAGCGCACGCGGGTAAGAAAGGCGCGCGCTTCCTCCTCCCCCGCCGTATGGGCGGCATAGGTGAGGAAGCGGGATCTTTCGATGATCTTTTCCGCCGTATGCGGCGCGGCGACGCTTAAAAAGGACATCTCACGCGCCGACGACAACTTTCAGGCGCACCTTCTTGCCCTTGAAGAGCGTGAAGGGCGAGGCGGGCAGCGCAGCGTTGACGTCCGTCACCTTTTCGCCGTTGATGCTCACGCCCCCCTGTTCCACAAGGCGGCGCGCCTCGCCGTTGGACTTACACACCCCCGTGGCGATGAGCGCCTGCAAAACAGTGGCGGTGTCGGCGGGCACGCTCTTTTCGGGCATGTCCCCCTCGCCGCCGAATGCGGCGTGCGCCTCCGCGCGGGCGGCGTCTGCCTTCTCTTTGCCGTGCACCATTTGCGTAAGCTCGTAGGCGAGCACTTCCTTGGCGGCGTTGATGCGCTCATCGCGGTAGCGCGTGAGCTCTGCGATCTGCTCCAGGGGAAGGAAGGTGAGCAGTTTCAAGCACTTTTCCACGTCGGCATCCGCCGTATTGCGCCAGTACTGGTAGAACTCATAGGGGCTCGTCTTGTTCTCATCCAGCCAGACGGCGCCCTTCTGCGTCTTGCCCATCTTCTTGCCCTCGCTGGTGGTGAGCAAGGTGAACGTCATGGCGAACGCCGCCTTGTGCTCCTTTCTGCGGATGAGGTCGGCGCCCGCAAGGATATTGCTCCACTGGTCGTCGCCGCCCAGCTGCAGAAGGCAGCCGTACTTGCGGTTGAGCACCAGGAAATCATACGCCTGCATGAGCATATAGTTGAATTCGAGGAAGGTCAGTCCCTTCTCCATGCGCGAGCGGTAGCACTCCGCCGTGAGCATCTTGTTGACGGAAAAATACACGCCCACGTCGCGCAGGAAGTCGACGTAGTTGAGCTGCAGCAGCCAGTCGGCGTTGTCCACGACGATGGCGCTGTTCTCGCCGTCGAAGCGGATGAAGCGCGCCATCTGCTTTTTGAAACATTCGACGTGATAGTTCACCGTCTCGCGCGTCATCATCGAGCGCATGTCCGTGCGTCCCGACGGATCGCCGATCATGCCCGTTCCGCCGCCGATGAGGATGATGGGTCTGTGCCCCGCATCCTGCATGTGCTTCATGGCAATGAGCTGCATGAAGTGACCGACGTGCAGGCTGTCCGCCGTCGGGTCAAACCCGATATAGAAGGGAACGCTCTCGCTGCCCAGCTTTTCGTAGAGCTCCTCTTCATACACCGTCTGCTTGATAAATCCCCGCGCGCGCAGGGTGTCCATAACGTTTGCCATCATATCTCCTTTGTGCCCGCATATACAAAAACGGTTTGCGCCGCGCGCAAACCGTGACCATCCAGCATTCGATCCACGCGCAAAACCGTATTACGCAAAGACGTAATACGCATAGCCGTAGATAGCAACTGCGAGCGAATTTTTCATAGCCCTATTATACGACGCGCGCGAAAGAAAGTCAAACGCTTGCGCGCAATTTATGCAAAATCGAAGGCAAAAGCGCGCTCTTTTCCATTCAGTCCTTCCATCCCGTGCAGAATTTGCAACGCACCTTCCGGCGTGCGCGTCCGCTCAAGACGCTCGCGCAGAGCGGCATTGCGCGCGGCGCGTTCGCGGCGGCGCAGCTGTTCAAGTACCTGATCCATAGAGAGCTTGTTCATACGCACTATTCTACGCATCATACTTGACAGTTATTGTCATATATGCTAAAATATTTTCAGGAATTTTTTGCGGAGAAAGGTCGAATGAAGTACGAAATCATGATCAAAATGTTTTTCTGCCTGCTGGCGAAGCGCAAAATGAGCGCGGGCGAACT
>CAJFNH010000136.1 GCA_904394195.1 Candidatus Gallimonas caecicola | reverse complement strand
AAACTCCATCCCCTGCAGGGCGACGCCCGCAACGCCCAGCCAGTAAGCAAGCGTATAGGGAACGAACACGAGCACAAGCCCCTCCAGCACCCTGACAAGGGTGAGTTTTGTGCGGCTTACGGGAAGGGAGTACCACAGATCGGCGCTGCGCTGCTTCATACGGTAGGAAAACTGCAGGATGGGCACGATGGTAGCCAATACGCACAGGATCGCCGTAAAAACACCGATCGCGGAATCCACGGGCCGGAACTCATAGTACTCCTCAAAGCGGTTGAAATGTCCAAGCGTCGCCGTAAACGTATAAGCCATAGAAATCCCTGCCGCGACAACACAGAAAATGACGAGCGGAAGAAGATTGCGCCTGAACTCATAGGCAAATGTCCGTCTCATTTCAGATACCCCCTGCTGCGCACTTCACACAGGAACAATTCCTCAAAGTCCACCTTGATCTCTTCGATAAAGAGCGGCGAAAGCGCCTCCAGCTTTTTGATAAGCTCCTCTTGTTCGCCGCGGGCAATAAACTTTGCCACCCTGCCCGTCGCCTCGAAGGAGATACACTCAAAGGGAATATCCTCGCGCGTGACGGCATGCGGGAGCGCGATCTGGAATTTGTGCACTTTCTCGAGCGCCTCGCCGATGTCCCCCGCGTCGGCGACCGTTCCTCCGTCCAGAAGGGCAAATCCCGAACAGATATCCTCCAGCTCGCGCAGCGAGTGACTGGAGATGACGCAGGTACAGCCGGTCTGTTCGCCAAGCTCGATGAGCCCTCGTTTGAGCTCCAGCCGCGCAAGCGGGTCGAGCCCGTCGAACGCCTCGTCGAGCAGCAGATAGCGCGGCCGGCAGGCGAGCGCAAGCGTGACGAATGCCTGCCGTTTCATCCCCTTGGAAAAGTTGCGGATGGGCGTGCGCAGCTGTACCTTGAAGATCTCGGCATACCGCGCGAAGATGTCCATATCAAAGGGATAGAATGCCCGGTACATCTGCATGAGCTTTTCTACCGTGGTGCCCGTCGCATAGAAGGGATCGTCGGGCAGAAAGAACATTCTGCGCTTGACGCGTTCATTCCCGTGCACGGACTCGCCGTCGATGGCGATCTCCCCTTCGTCGGGGCGGAGCACGTCTGCGATAAGGCGCAAAAGAGTAGATTTCCCCGCTCCGTTGATGCCGATGAGCCCGAACAGGCTTCCGTCCGGAATGGTCAGATCGACATGCTCAAGCACCCTCTTTTCCCCGTACGATTTGCACAGTCCCCGGATATTTATCATGCTTTCTCTCCTTTGCCGTATATTTCGTCGATCACGGCAATCAGTTCCTCCCGTTTCAGTCCTGCGTTTTTGAGCGCGGCGACGTGACGGCGCGCCTCGTCATACAAAGGGGGCTCCGTCTTCTGCGCGCACACAAACACGCCCTTTTTGGAGAGCGTGAACACAAGGCCCTTCTGTTCAAGGAGCGCATAGGCGCGGTCGACCGTGTTGGGATTGACGCCCAGCTGCATGGCGAGCGTGCGCACGCTGGGAAGTTTCTCCCCCTCCCGTAGCGCCCCGAGACGGATATACCGCTCGTATTCGGACGCGATCTCCTCGAAGATATTCTGTTTTCCGCTCAAGCGAACTTCCATGTCCCTTCTCCGCCTTTGTCCGCATCGTCATCTGTCTACAAATCAAAGTTCGATTTATTGATAAACCCGATATCTGCGATCGCGTACGCCGCCTCCATGCCGGGCGTATAGTCGATCAACGCCCCGTCCACCAAGTCGAGGTACTGTTCCCCGCGCTTTACGGCAGGAATCAGTCCGTTGTTGGCACCCAAATCTGCCGTTGATATAATTCTTAAAAAATAACGACGCTCGTTTTCGATTCCAGCCACTTTGAAATGGCTTTGATGATGAAAAATCACATGCCCGTTTTCATCACGGAAAAACTCCCGACCTATAGATGTACTTACGTTTCCATTCTCATCTGTAATCTCCTCTCGTACCCCCTCCTTTACCCGATAAGGCATCCAACTCTCCGGGGCCACGGAAGATAAGGTGTACATGCCCCGCCAAGGATATGCTTGGTCGTTGATAGAAACATAGAGAAATCCCTGCGGCGCAAATTCAATGAGAGCATATTTGAGTTCATCATATTCGTTGTAGACGGGATAAACTTTCAATCCCGTGTACTCGCTCCCCTCCCCCAGGAATCGCTCCTCGGCACGCGCGGTGATCCTTTGGATATGCTGCTCCTCCGAATACATGCTCGATGTGCAGCCCGTACACAGTGCCGCCGTCAGTACTACGGCAACCATCAGATAGATACAGCTCCTGATTCCATGCTTCATCCTCTTCTCCCTTCGCAGTCCTTGCGTACCTTTTTCTCTTGTGCAAAATAGACAACAATCTGTATGAACTGTCTGTATTATCTGTATTAAATATAGCACGACTTTCACCGTCTGTCAAGCCTTTTGCGAAAAATTTATCAAAAAATTTTGACCTTCGGAGCGGAAGGTGATATAATCGGAACGAGGTGTGAAATGATCTGTTATTCGAAATACATATCTCCGCTCGGAGCGATCACGCTGGCGGGCGACAATGATGCGCTCACGGGCCTGTGGTTTGACGGTCAGAAATACTTTCCCTCCCTTCTTTCATGCACGGAAAAAGACCTGCCACTGTTCGGGCAGGTCCGGGACTGGCTTGAGCGTTACTTCCGGGGCGAAAATCCGCCCATAGATTTTCCCATCCGCACGGAAGGATCGCCGTTCCGGCAACATGTCTGGAAACTGCTGCGCACCATCCCTTACGGCAAAACCGTCACATATGCACATATTGCGCATGTGCTCGGGACGGCAACGGGAAAAACATGCGCGGCACAGGCCGTGGGCGGAGCAGTCGGCCATAATCCCATTTCCATTGTCATTCCATGTCACCGCGTTGTCGGAACAAACGGCGCTCTGACAGGCTATGCGGGCGGGCTGGACAAAAAAAATTTCCTGCTGCAGCTGGAAGGCGCAGATCTCAATCAACTGCACTTTCCCAAAAATGTATAATTGTAATGACCGCCCGACCGGGCGGCCATTTTTTGAAACCGATAGCGGGATCTGCGCCTTTGGCGGCGCGCCCGGTGCATACCCACCCGGCTGGTGCAATTTGCTTTCCCGCTTTTGGTATCCATTCTCCGACACACAAATCGCTCGCTCCCGCTTGCGTCTCCACCCTCAAATCCCGCTAAAATCCGTACAACATACAATAAGGAAACCCAATCAGGGTTTCCTTATTGTATGGAGCTGATAGCGGGATTTGAACCCGCGACCTCGTCCTTACCAAGGAGTTATCCTAAATTCGGCGAAGGAAAAACAAGATACCATATATATGTAAAATGTTTGCTATAAACCACAAAATATGGTGCAAAATAGCCGTTTTAGGGAAAAACACAAAATAATAGCAAACAAGCCGGAAAGGCGATTTGTTTGCTATCGTTTGCTATTTTTGCGTTTCAGACAGTTTTAGACCGTCCAACCCAGGCTTTTTACAGGTAAAAACGGGGCAAATTTACCCCGCTTTTTTGCTTGTT
>CAJFNH010000135.1 GCA_904394195.1 Candidatus Gallimonas caecicola | reverse complement strand
TGGCTCATAAAGCTGATGCTTACAGACGATACGCCGTCGATCCTGGCAACGGCGCGTTCCATTTTTGCGGCGCAGTTCGCGCAGTCCAGGTCCTTGAGTTTGTAGACTTTTTTCATAGAAACCTCCAAATATTGAATAATTATTTTTTTGAACAAGTGTTCAATTATAGTGCATTGAAAAACAGGGAGAATCCCTGTTTTTATTTGTCCTCGTTGACGTGGGTGAGACCGTATTCCATGATCTTGGTCACATGGTCGTCGTCAAGGGAGTAGCGCACTTCTTTGCCTTCCTTTTTTCCTTTGACAAGCTTTGCCGCACGTAGCACTCGCAGCTGATGGGAGATCGCCGAATCGCTCATGCCAAGGATATCGGCAAGTTCGCCGACGTACAGATCGCGGATCTGCAGACAGCTCAAAATCTTTGCGCGCGTCGGATCGCCGAACATTTTGAAGAGGGAGGCCAGCTCGTAGATCGTATCTTCATCGGGAAGGAGGCTGCGAACATCCGACGCACAGCCGCGTTTTTCTGTCTCTTCCGCCATTGCGTTCCCGCTCCTGTCTGATATT
The DNA here is from genome assembly GCA_904394195.1 of Candidatus Gallimonas caecicola. Taxonomy (GTDB): domain Bacteria; phylum Bacillota; class Clostridia; order Christensenellales; family Borkfalkiaceae; genus Gallimonas; species Gallimonas caecicola. The sequence goes on along the minus strand of CAJFNH010000135.1, from coordinate 2,991 downwards.
TGAACGTTTCTTCAAATGTTCATGGATAGTATATGCTTTTTTTATGCGTTTGTCAACTGTTTTTCGCAAAAAAACCAAAAAAACGGCGCGCCGGCGCCGTTTCGGAATGGGCTGTTTTGCCTCTGCGCAAGGACGGGGGTCAGTTTTCAAAGGAGAAGGGAGTGGTCTGGTATACAAAGTTCAGCCAGTTATTATAGAAGAGATTGGATGTAGAGGACCAGTTCATATTGATCCTGTCGTTTGCTTTGTCGGCAAAGTAGCAGAAGGGACGGCGGATCTCCAGGCCCTTTGCAAGGTCGCGTTCATATTCCTTTTTGAGCGTATCCCGGTCGTATTCCATATGTCCGAGCACGAAGACCTGGCTGTGGTCGAGGCTGCTGATGACGGCGACGCCTGCGCGGTGAGAGGTGGCAAGAACTTTGAGCGCCGGGTTTTTACGCACATCCGCCTCGCGTACGGTGGAATGGCGGGAATGGCACATATGAAATTCGTCGGAGATGCCACGCATGAGGGGATCGGGCGGGTCGAATGTCTCCTTGCGGTGGGCGAACACGCCGAACAGCTTGTGCGCAAGGGGATATTTCCGGATGCCGTAAAAGTGATAGAGCGCTGCCATTGCCCCCCAGCAGATAAAGATGGTGGAGGTGACGTTGGTCTTTGTCCAGTCGAACAGGCGCACGAGCTCGTCCCAATAGGCAACGTCGGAAAATTCCATATCTTCGACGGGAGCGCCCGTTACGATCATGCCGTCAAAATGTCGGCTCCGGACGGCGTCGAAGGATTGGTAGAAGCGCCCCAGATATTCCGCCTCCGTGTTGCGCGAGCGATAGCTCTCCGTGTGGATGAGCGTGATATTCACCTGCAGGGGAGAGTTGGAAAGCAGGCGCATGAATTGCGTCTCCGTCTCCTTTTTGGTTGGCATCAGATTGAGGATGGCGATCTCGATGGGACGGATATCCTGCGTGGAGGCGCGCTGCTTGTCCATTACAACGATGCGCTCGGACTGCAGCACGGAATAGGCGGGTATATTGCGGTCGATGACGATGGGCATGGCTCTCTTGTCCTCTTATGTGTTCAGACGCGGCCGAGTGCCTGTTCGAGATCGGCGATCAGGTCATCCGCGTTCTCGATGCCTGCGGAGAGGCGCACCAGATTGGATGCGATGCCCGCCGCCGCGAGCTGCTCTTCCGAAAGCTGGCGATGGGTGGTGGAGGCGGGATGCAGTACGCAGCTGCGCACGTCGGCAACGTGCGTCTCCTGCGTGGCGATCTTCAGGCTCTCCATAAAGCGGGCGCATGCCTTCACGTCGCCGCGGATGCCGAAGCTCATCATGCCGCCCGCTCCCTTGGGCAGATATTTGCACGCAAGGGCGTAGTGAGGGTCGGAAGGCAGCGCCGCATAGCGCACCCATTCGATCTTGGGGTGCTTTTCAAGGTATGCAGCAATTTTTTCCGCATTGCGCGAGTGCCGCTCCATGCGAAGGGCGAGCGTGTCGCTGCCCAGAATGGTCAGAAAGGCGTTCTGCGGACTCATGATGGCGCCCGTATCGCGCATCATCTGCGCACGGCACTTGGTGCCGAACGCCACGGGCAGATCGGCATACACGAGCCCGTGATAGCTCTCGTCGGGCGTGTTGAAGGCGGGATAGCGCGCATTGCCACGGTAGGGGAATGAGCCGCCGTCCACGATCATACCGCCCAGCGCAGCCGCATGCCCGTCCATATATTTGCTCGTGGAGTGGATGACGATATCGGCGCCCAGCTCCAGCGGCCGGCAAAGAACGGGAGTGGCAAGGGTGTTGTCCACCACAAAGAGCAGACCGTGTTTTTTGCAGAGGGCACAAATTTTATCGAAATCGAGTACGACGATGGCGGGATTGGCGATGGTCTCCGCAAAAACAAACTTTGTTCTATCATCGATGAGCGCCTCGATCTCTTCGGCGGGAGCGTCCGCGTCAAAGAAACGTGCCTCGATGCCGAATTTTTTGATGGTGGTGGAAAAGAGATTGAAGGTCCCGCCGTAGATCTCACTTGCGGTGACGATGTTGTCGCCCGCTTCGCACAGCGTCATCACGGTGAGAAGGATCGCCGACATTCCCGAGGCACAGCCGATGCCGCAGACGCCCCCTTCAAGGGCGGCGATGCGCTGTTCCAGTGCGTCCACGGTGGGGTTGGCGAGGCGGGAATAGAAAAATCCCTCCCGCTTCAGGTCGAACAGATCGGCCATCACCTGTGAATCGCCGTAAAAGAAGGTCGTGCTCTGTACGATGGGGGGGATGCGGCTTTCGCCCGTTGCCGGCTTCCAGCCCGCCTGTACGCAGAGGGTATCGATGCTGTAAGTCTTATCGTTCATTTCAGTACCTCACGAATTGCTCATTTCTTTGATGGCGCGCTCCAACGCACGCTTCTGGTCGCGCTCGGCGATCGCCTTGCGCTTGTCATAGCTGTGTTTGCCCTTGCACAGCGCTACCTCCACTTTGACAAGTGCGCCGTGAAAGTATAACTTCAGCGGCACAAGCGTATAGCCGCGTTCGTTGACCTTTCCGACGATCTTGGAGATCTCCGCACGGTGCAGAAGCAGCTTTCGGTCTCTGCGCGAATCGCGCGTGGAGAATGCGCCGCTCCTGTCATAGACGGCGATGTGCATGTTTTTGAGGAAGACTTCGCCGCCGCGGATCTCGCAGAAACTTTCACCAAGGGAGGCTCGGCCCGCCCGAAGCGACTTGACTTCCGCCCCCTCGAGAACGATCCCCGCCTGGTAGCGTTCCTCAATGAAATATTCAAAAGATGCGGATTTATTGACCGCAATGGTTTTTCCGGACATAATTTTCCTTATTTACGGCTTGTTATGCGCCTGCTTCGCGTTTTGCAAGAAACTGGAACTGTACGCGCCGAGTTCCCCAGTCGACGCCCGCCACGCGCACGCGGATCTCCTCTCCCAGGTGGAAGGAACCCTTTGTACCGCGCAACAGGAATTTTTCTTCAATAAATT
>CAJFNH010000134.1 GCA_904394195.1 Candidatus Gallimonas caecicola | reverse complement strand
AATATGATTCCGCGCTGTGTTGGTGGAAACAACAGGGCTCGAACCTGTGACCCTCTGCTTGTAAGGCAGATGCTCTCCCAGCTGAGCTATGCTTCCGAACTAGCTTGATTACTATACCATATCCGGCGGCGAATTGCAAGCGATTTTTCTTGCAAACGGATAATTTTTTCGCAAAAAAATTTTGCGGCGCGTCGCGGGCGGCGCACCGCAGAAAAACCGTCCGTCTGCCCGGCATTGACAGCGCACCGATCGTATGCTATAATGGCAATGCCCTGTACGGCGGGCAAAGGGGGACAGGATATGGCGGAAGTCACTTTGTTCGAGCGCGTCGCGGGCAGCCTTGTGGGCGGCGCGGCGGGGGATGCCCTCGGCTATCCCGTGGAATTTCTCGATGCGGACGCTATCTTCCGCGAATTCGGCGAGGCGGGCATCACGCAGTATGCGCTCGCGGGGGACGTGGCGTGCATTTCGGACGATACGCAGATGACGCTGTTCACGGCGGACGGGCTGCTGCGCGCCGAGGAGCGCTGCGTCGAGCCGACCCCGCAGGACTATGTGCAGGGCATCTACGAGGGATACCGCAACTGGCTGTGCACGCAGGATGAGGACGAACGTCTGCCCGACGATATTGCGCCTTCGCCCCTTTTGCGCGTCGCCGCCCTGCGCGAGCGGCGCGCGCCCGGCAACACCTGCCTGTCCGCGCTGCGTTCGGGCGAGCGGGGATCTGTTTTCAACCGGCTCAACAACAGCAAGGGCTGCGGCGGAATCATGCGCATCGCGCCCGTTCCGCTGCTCTTATCGCATCGGCCGCGCATGTCGCGTGCGGACGCGGACATGGTGGCGGCGCAAGCCGCCGCGCTCACGCACGGGCATCCGCTCGGCTACATGCCCGCCGCCTTCACGGCGCACGTCATCGGCGAGCTCATGCGCGGGAGCGCCCTCCCCGCCGCCGTGGACGACGCGCTTCAGGCCGTCCGCCTGCTCTTTGCCGAGGGCGCCAAGCGCAGCTACTTTGCGGGGCTCATCGGCAGGGCGAAGGAGCTTGCCGCCGACAGCGCCGTCTGCGACGACCTGGACGCCATCCGCGAGCTGGGCGGGGGCTGGGTCGCCGAGGAGACCGCCGCGATCGCCGTGTACTGCGCGCTGCGGCATGCGGGCAGCTTTGAGGACGCTATCGTCGCCGCGGTCAATCACGACGGCGACAGCGATTCGACGGGCGCCGTCACGGGAAACATCATGGGTGCGCTGCTCGGCATCCGCGCCATCCCGCCCAAGTTCACAGACGCGCTCGAGCTCAAGGACGTCCTCCTCGAATATGCGCGCCGTCTTTCACAAAATCCGCAGTAAATTTTGAAAAGAGCGTTGACGTTCCGGCACAAATTTAGTATAATGGATCTGCAAACATCAAGGATAAGGAGCGACGGAGCATGGGACTGTTTGATAAGCTGAAGGAAGGTTTTACGCAGTGGCTGGGCAAGGCGAAGGACGAGGCAGTCGAGAAGGCGGCGGACACCGTCAGGGAAAAGGCGGAAGAGACGGTGGAGGACGCGGTCGACAGAGCGCGTGAAAAGCGCGAGGAAGAGAAGAAGCAGAAGGAGGAGGCGCGCGCCGCCGAACGGCAGGCGCAGGAGGACGCCCGCGTGTGTGAGGCGTGCGGAAAAAAGGCCGCCCCCGGGCAGAAGTTCTGTTCCGAATGCGGCGGAAAGATCGTCGTGCGCCGCCGCGTGTGCGCCAAGTGCGGGCGCTATGCCCAAGAGGGCGAAAAATTCTGCCCCGAGTGCGGCGGAGAGATCGTGGAAAAGGTCATAGAATAGGCAATAGGGTATAAAGAGCCGCGCCCGTCGCTTTTCATGCGACGGGCGCGGGTTTGTTTCCGGGCATCATTCGGAGGGATTCATCAGGTCGCACAGCCGTACGAGCAGGTTGGAGACGGGGAACGCCGCCAGGATGATACATACAAGAAAGAGGATCTGCGTCAGCGACAGGTGTACGGTCGCCCAGCCCGTGTAGACGAGCTCGCCCAGGAAGGGAACGGCGAGCACCAGGATGCTCACGCCCACCGATACGGCGTAGATCGCCGCGCGCAGCAGGTTGAAGGGCTTGAGGATGCGGAAGAGCATGACCAGTCCGCCGAAGGAGACGGCAAGCACGAACAGCGGGTTGATGAACTGCTGCACTTCGCCCTTGACTTCCATTGCGATCTGCAGGGTGCCGAATTCTTCGGACGCCACCGTCACGCCCACATACACGGCAAGCACGCACAGGATGAGCGTGGCTGCGCCCGGAATGGATCGCGACAGCACATATGGGATGAATTTCCCCCTGACGCGTTCGCCGTTGGGCTGCAGCGCCAGCACGACGGAGGGAAGCGCGGTGACGAGCGTTTCAAAGAGCAGCATGTTGTTGGTCGTGAAGAAGTACTGCGAATCGAGGATAAAGCAGAACGCCGCCAGAAGCACGGTGAAGAGCGTCTTCATGATATACAGCGCCGCCGAGGACTTGATGTTGTTGATGACGCGCCTGCCCTCGTAGACCACGCTGGGAAGGTTTAAAAAGTTGTTGTCCATCAGCACCAGGTGCGAGACGTTGCGCGCCGCCTCGCTGCCAGAGGCAACGGACACGGCGCAGTCCGCCTCCTTCAGGGCGAGGATGTCGTTCACGCCGTCCCCCGTCATGGCAACGGTGTTGCCCTGTTTTTTGATGGTACGCACCAGAATGGCCTTCTGTTCTGGTGTGACCCGCCCGAACACGGTGTACTGGTTTGCGACGTTCTCCACCTCCAGGTCGGTCAGCCCGTCGAGGGAGATGTAGTGTTCGGCATTCTTCACGCCCACGCGCCGCGCCACTTCGGATACGGTGACGGGGTTGTCGCCCGAGATGATCTTGATCTCCACGTCGTTTTCGCGGAACCACTTGATGGTGTCGATGGCGTCCGAGCGGATATTGTCGGCAAGGGTGATGATGGCCGCGGGACGGAAGAGGGAGGGCAACCGTCCGCCCGAGATGGGGCTGGGGGAGTAGGCGAGCAGCAGAACGCGCATGCCTGCTGCGGCGTACTGTTTTACGATCTTGTCGATCTTGGGCGGCATGGGGCGCAGCACAAATTCGGGCGCGCCCATCGCAAAGGTGCCCGTCTCGCCGAAGGTGACGGCGGAGAGCTTGCGTTTGCTGGAAAAGGGGATGGTCGCCGTCGCACGCAGGGCGTTCGAGTGCCCGAAGCGGTTATACAGGGCGATGGAAGTCTGGTTGTTGTCGTCGAGGGCGGAGAGCATGCTGCCCATCACTTCTTCGAGCGGGTTATCCACAAAGTTGTTCAGGATCATCACGTCGCTCACCGTCATGCGGCCGTCCGTGATGGTGCCTGTCTTGTCCAGGCACAGCACGTTGACGCGGGCAAGCATCTCCAGGGAATACAAGTCCTGCACGAGCGTCTGTTTTTTGGCAAGGCGCATGACGCCGATCGCCATCGCAAAGGAGGTGAGCAGCAGAAGGCCGGAGGGGATCATGCCGATGACCACGGCGCCCGTGAACTGGATGGTCTGGCTCACGTCGCCGCCCGTGGCGCGCCAGTTGATCCAGAACATTGCC
>CAJFNH010000133.1 GCA_904394195.1 Candidatus Gallimonas caecicola | reverse complement strand
GAGACGTAGGAGCGCGAGATCTTCAGCCGCCGCGCCACCTCGCGCTGCGGCATGGGCACCCCGCCCGCGAGCGCGTAGCGCAGGCAGATGACCGTCGTCTCCCGCTCGTCCAACAATCTTCTGACGGCGGCAAGAAATTTTTCCTGCATGAGGGACTGTTCCACGCTGCCGAAAACTTTGTCCTCCTTTTCAAAGAGCAGGTCCATGAGCGTGAGTTCGTTGCCGTCCTTGTCCGTACCGACGGGATCGGAGAGCGAGACGTTTGACTTGTGTTTTTTGCCCGCGCGGATATACATGAGCACCTCATTTTCGATGCAGCGCGCCGTGTACGTTGCAAGGCGGGTGCCCCGCGCGGGCTCGTAGGTGTCGATGGCCTTGATGAGCCCGATGCTTCCCACCGAGATCATGTCGTCCGTCTCCGCCGCCCCCGTATATTTCTTGACGACGTGCGCCACAAGGCGCATATTGTGCCGCACCAGCTTATCGCGCGCAGCCCTGTCGCCGCTGCGTGCGAGCGCAAGGCAGCGTTCCTCTTCCTCTTTCGAAAGCGGTCTGGGATACGAACTTTCATCGCGCACGGCGCCCGTGAAAAAGAACAGGCGGCACAGGAGCGAGCAGAGCATTTCAAGCATACCTTCACCTCGTACCCCTACCATATGCCGTTTGCGCCTTGTCCCATGCGAAAAAGCGCGAAAAAAGGCAGTTCTACCGTGAGTAGAGCCGTTTTTGCGCTCCGTGGAGTTAAGAAATATGGCAATAGACACAAAGTGAACGATCAGAGAGCCTCAAAACAGGGAAATAGGGTGTATTTTTGCAAAAAGCGTGATATGCTGATTGCAGACGGCAGCGCCGCAGACAGGAGGCCGCTCCGTTCAAGGAGACCGTACATGAAACAATTTGCCATCTTTGTGGATTCCGGCGCAAATATTCCCAACGATATCCGCATTGCGCGCGATATCCGCGTGATCCCCTTCCGCTATACGGTGGACGGCGAGGAGCGCCCCTGCTTTACGGAAGATATGCCCTTTGAAGAAACTGCAAAACAGTTTTACGACGCCATGCGCGCGGGCGCGGAGGCAAAGACTTCGCTGCTCACCGCCGGCACGTTCGAGGAGGCGCTGCGCCCCGTGCTGGAGGAGGGACGCGACGCACTGCTGTTCACCATCTCGTCCGGCATCAGCGGCACCTACGCCCAGGCGAAGGAGGCGGCGGACAATCTGATGAAGGAGTATCCCGGCCGCAAAGTGTATGCCCTTGACAGCGCCAACGCTTCGCTGGGCGAAGGGCTCATCGCCATCAAGGTTGCAGATCTTCGCGATCTGGGCGAGAGCGCGCAAGCGTGCGCCGAGTGGGTGCGGGAAAACACTTATAAGATGAACAGCTTTCTTACGGTGGACGATCTGAAGTACCTGCGGCGCAGCGGGCGCATTTCGCGCACCGTTGCCATTGCGGGAACGCTCCTGAATATCAAGCCCATTCTGCGCGCCGACGAGAGCGACAATGCCAAGATCGTTGCCTGCGGCAAGGCGCGCGGCAGAAGAAAGGCGCTGGAGAGCATCGCGCAGATCTTTGCGGAGCGCGCCGTGCGCCCCGAGAGCAGCACCGTTGCCATCGCGCACGGCGACTGCCTTGAGGACGCAAAGTATCTTGCCCGCCTTCTGCAGGCAAAGGGCGCCAACGACATCATCATCGAATACTATGATCTGTGCACGGGCTCGCACGTCGGCCCCGGAACGGTCGCCCTCTTCTTCTGGGGGAAGGACCGCCGAGCCGCGCTGCCCGAGGCGCAAAAACAACCCGCGGCAAATCCTGTGACGCACAAGGCGTAAGCGCTTGCTTTTTCCGCGCGGCTGTGATATGATGATATCCGCGCCGCCGTGGTGAAATTGGCAGACACGCAGGACTTAGAATCCTGTGCCGCAAGGCGTAGCGGTTCAAATCCGCTCGGCGGCATAAGACACAGCCCCCGTTCACGAAACGGGGGCTTTTGCATATCGACATAGGACGACCTGCCGGTCTTTGCGTTTGTTACGTGCTGCCCATAAACGGGTCGTCTTCCTGCCTTCCCCCTCGGGGGTGAGCCCATGCATAATGCGCACCAGCGCAGTGCGCTGTGCGCGCATGGCGAACTAAAAAATCGCCATATCAAGGGCGATTTCGTGCCCGCAGGCGGCACTCTCCCTTGGTGCCGCCAAGACGGTGGCAGGCGAGCTTGCGAGCCTGACGGATGAGGGGCAAAAGAAACAATCCCCCCGCCACTTCGCGACACCCCCCTTAAAACAAGTGTTAAGGGGAGTGTCATCAGTCACCTTCGGTGACAGTTTCCCCCAAGGGGAAACCTTTATTTTTGCTCATCGGCATAAACCTATACTGAACCCCGCGACGATCGCGTGGTTTTCTAAATACAAAAAGGCATCGGGTTTTTTGTTATCCGACCCATTGCCATTCCCATATTTTCGGAACACCGTCCACATAACGCCAATAATTTCCCGCCTGAGACGGCTGTGCTTCGCTGTAGAAGTACACGTCCGCGCACAATATGGGATCGTTCAACGTCGTGTCGATCTTTACACGCGCCCATTCTTCCTGCGTACCATGGTAAAGGACATGATGCAAAGCGCTGCAGCCGTAAAATGCCAAACCATATATCGTATTCAACGTTGACGGCAGAACCACCTGCGTCAGGGAGGAGCAATATTGAAAGGCGCTGTCGCGGATCGAGGTGATCCCCTCCGCAAGTTCTGCGCTTTGCAGCGCCGCACAGCCATAGAATGCATCCGACCAGACACTTGTCACGGGCTTTCCGAGATGGGTCGGAGCAGAGACCACTTCACTCACCGTGCGGTCAAGCGGTCCGTACAGGGCATATTCCTCCCCTCTCTCCAGATACAGCAGCAGACCTTCGTCCGATTCGATCTGCCCGGCAGAAAATGTCCCCGCCTTTGTGACAGCATTATCCCGATGCAACAGAAACAACTCATTCTGCAAATTGACCGCGAATCCCACAATGTTCGTATTCTGTACCAGCGTCGTATACATGTCGAACGCCCCCGGTTTGATGACGCGCCCCATCGTATCGCTGATAGTAAGTACGCCGCGCACAATTTCGATCTGAGCGATCGTGCCGAGCATGGCGGCGGAGTCGGCAGGAATATCGGAACGCGGCACTTCCACGGCCGCTGAAACACCGTCCACCGCCGCCTTCAGCCTTCCGTTTTCATCCATACTCAGAGCAGTGGCGGATATGTTATAAAGCCGAGTAAAAAAATCGTCTTCCGAATACATCCATCCGAGCGTCTGCGACATTGCATAGATGTCGGAGAGCGTCATAAACTGCTCATCATCCACGGGTTCGGAAGGCGTCTCTTGCTGCCCGCACCGCTCGCAGACGCCGTTTACAAAGGAATGGCCGAGCGCCTGTAAGTCGCTGTATACCTTTTCACCGCATTCACTGCAAACCTGCTCAAGCAGCCCTGCCTCCACACACGTCGGCTGTTTGACGATGTAATTCTGAAATGTGTGCGTATGCACTTCTTCGCCGCAGCCTGCCAGCAGCAGGATCGCCCCCACAATGACCACTGCCCCGAT
>CAJFNH010000132.1 GCA_904394195.1 Candidatus Gallimonas caecicola | reverse complement strand
ACTATATTTATTTCAATTATCCTACGCAGACGGAGGCGGAAGCGCTCTCGGCATACCGCAAAAATGCGGAGGCCGCCGTCGGGCGCATCTGTGCGCTGGAGATGATGAAGTCTCTGTGCGAGCGGCTGCAGCGCGCGTGCGATCGGGAGGAAATGTTTTCCCGTGCCGGCGATTACATCGCGCTCTTTTCCCTTTTCCGGCAGGGCGGCTGCACGGTGAGCAGGCGAACGGTGCGGATGCTGACGGCGCGCAGGGGACTGCCCGCCCTTTCGCCGCAGACGGCGGAGAGAGCGATCAACTTTTTGCTTGACGGCGGCCCGACGGCGCAGGAGGAGCGAGAGCAGATCCTTGCGATCCTGAAGGAATGCGGCGTATGCGAGCGCAAAAAGGCGCGGCTCGTGCTCAATGAGCGGCTGCGGCGCATGCTCGTATCCTCGGCCGGCAAGCTGGACAGCATCGTGCGCATCGCCCGTGCCGAACGCGGGAGCCTGGGAGAGGAACTGCGGATGCTCGTGCTCACCGACTATATCCGCAGGGAGAGCGTCGATCGGATCGCAACGCAGCACGCCTTTTCCTCGGTGAACGTCGTCAGCATCTTCGAGATGCTGCGCCGCACGGAAGATCGCGCCGACCTGGGCGTGCTCTCGGGGAGCCTTGTCATTCTGCCCGAGCGCATCGACCTGTCTGCGGTCGGGCACACCGAACAAAAGATCGAGGGCGCACAATACAAGATCGTCGTGTTTGCCGGCGGGGCAGGACAGGCGGTAAAGTATGTGGGCGATCTGTTCGCGCGCGGGGAGATCCGCATCCTTGTGGGAACGAAATCTCTTCTCGGCGAAGGGTGGGACGCCCCCTGCATCAATACGCTCGTTCTGGCAAGCTTTGTGGGGAGCTTTGTGCTCTCCAATCAGATGCGCGGCAGGGCGATTCGCGTTGACCGTTCCCATCCCGCCAAGACGGCAAATATCTGGCATCTTGTCACGGCGGAGCCCGCTCATATCGTCCGGGAGCATGCGGCGGAGCGCGCGCACGCGCGGCTGCGTGCTTCCGCGCAGACGCTCGATTCGTGGGACTTTTCCGTGCTTCGGCGGCGGTTTGATACTTTCATGGGCCCAAATTATTCGACGGGCGCCATCGAGAGCGGCATCGAACGCATCACGGACATCGCCCCGCCCTTTGACAAAGACGGGATCGCGCGCATCAATGCCGCCATGCTGGCGCGCGCGGCGGACAGAGACGCGTTGAGAAAGCAGTGGACGAACGAGGTGAAAGAGGGGAAGTTCACCGTCGTTGCACAGAGCGAGATCCCGCGCGAAAAGCGTGTGCCCGTCTTTGTATTCCGGCACATTGCGCCGCTCGTCTTTCTTCTTGCCATGGAAGGGGTGTTGATCGGACTGTTCGCGCGGTCTGTGATCCCTTTCAGCTTTCCCGTCGTGCTGGCCGTCGTCTGCGCGGAAGGAGTGGCGCTGTATGCGCTCTACCGGCTCCTGCGGGTGATGGTGATGCACTGTGATCCCGCGCGCTCGGTCAGAACGCTGGGGAATGTTGTCTTTCAGACGCTTGCGGAGTGCGGCGTCCTTTCGGGTGCGGCAAAGGTGGAATGTATGCAGGATCGCGAATGCGGCATGGTGGCGCTCTCTTTGCGCAACGCTTCCCTGCACGATCAGAACATTTTTAATACCGCTATGGCGGAATTTCTCTCACCCATTGAAAATCCGCGCTATATCCTGATAAAAAGGAACGCGCTTGGCGGGTACTGCTACAGGCAGTCGTACGCCTGTCCCTCCGCCATCGGCAGAAAGCAGGAATTTGCCGCGGTGCTTGCGCGCAAACTGCGTGCCGATACGGGGCGTTTCGCCCTCGTTTATACCAGGAACGAGGGAGGCAGGGCGTTCATCCTCAAATGCAGAAGGCGGTCGTATATCACGGCGGACCGCAGGATGATCGACAGGAAATATAAGGTTTCCCATTGGGAATAGGGTGACGGATATGGTCAGAATGTTGTTTGTACGGCACGGGCAGAGCGAAGCCAACGAGAAGATGCTATTCACGGGGCAGACGGACGTCTCGCTCTCGCAAACGGGCAGGCACCAGGCGCAGGCGCTCAAAGAATTTGTCCTGCGCACCTATGCGGTGGACGCCATCCGTTCGAGCGATTTAAAGCGGGCGTGCGAGACGGTCGCACCCATTGCCGAAGCGCTCTCCCTTCCCGTCGTGCGCGATGCGCGCCTGCGCGAGATCTTCGGCGGGGCGTGGGAGGGGAAGTCGGTCTTTGAGATCGCCCGCCTCTATCCGGCCGACTATGCGCTCTGGCAGCGCGATATCGGGCATGCCCGCTGTACGCAGGGGGAATCGCTGCAGGAGTTGCAGCGGCGCGCCGTTCCCGCGGTGCGCGCCATTGCGGCGGAATATGAGGGCAAGTGCGGGACGGTGCTCGTGGCGACGCACGCCGCCTTTTTGCGCACGATGCAATGTTACTGGCAGCACATCCCGCCGGACGGGATGAAGGACGTCCCCTGGGTGCCCAATGCATCCGTCACGGAGGTGCACTACTTCCCGGACGGCGCCTTCCGCCTTGTCCGCCTTGCGCAGGACGATTTTCTGCAGGGGGAGATCACGCGCATCTCCAAGGGATTTTAAAAAAGAATTGCGGGGCGGGCGCTCGTTTGAGCCCCCGCCCCGTCTGCATGATGCGCAAGTTTTCATGGCAATAAAAAACCCGGAGCGGCGGTGAAGCAGGCTCCGGGGTGATGCGCCCCGGAAGCGCATCTGCCTTATTGGCAATTCTATCATATGCTATTTTTTCGGAAAAGTCAAGCCAAAAGTTTATTTTATCTCGTACGGGTTTTGCGTTCCGCGTTCGAACGCGGCAAAGCTCTTGAGCGCGCACTGCACCATTGCGGAGGAAGCCTCCTCGGTGAAAAAGGCGTAGTGCGAGGTGAAGATGACGTTGGGGAATTGCTTTAAGTAAAACAGGTCGCGCTTGTTGACGATGCGAGCGCGCAGATCGATATGCACGGCGCCCTCCTCCGATTCGATGGTGTCCAGTCCCGCGCCGCCCAGCCGGCCCGATTCGAGCGCTTCGGTGAGCGCCTGCGTGTCCACAAGGCCGCCGCGCGCGGTATTGATGAGCAGCGCGCCTTCCTTCATTTTGGCAAAGGCTGCGGCGTCTATCATATGGCGGTTTTGCTGCGTGAGCGGCATGTGCAGTGAGATGATATCGCACGTTTTGTAGATGGTGTCGGGCTCGGCAAATTGCGCACCGGGAATGCCGCCTTCGGGAACGCAGGGGTCGTAGTAGAGGATGCGGCACCCGAAGCCGGACAGGTTGCGGATGACGGTGCGGCCGATCTTTCCCGCGCCCAGGATGCCGACGGTCAGATTGCGCATCTCGCGCCCGCACATGCCGTCAAGGGAGAAGTCGTTGACGAGCGCGCGGCAGACGGAGATCTTCGCCTTGCGCAGCAGCATGAGCATGAGCATGACGGTGAAGTCCGCAACGTTGTATGGCTCATAGCACGCGTTGCTCACGCGGATGCCGCACTCCTTTGCGGCGGCAAGGTCAATGTGGTTGAAACCAACGGTGCGCGTGGCAAGGTATTTCACTCCCTGCGCGGCAAGGCGGCGGAGCATGGGGGCGCGCAGGTCGGAAAA